>JANOQB010000431.1:0-10427 GCA_031422215.1 Cytophagales bacterium
ACAACGATCAAATATCCGTGAGGGTAAATGGAAACCGATCTGAGAAAACACATATTTGCCGGTGTGCATAAATTCGTTTTTTTTCGAATCTATGATTCAAATCGTCACCGTCAGTTTTAGAGCCTAAACCCTTGTAAATCAAGATTTCAAAGAACGTTTTTAATATTTTTAATGGCCACTAATGTTCTTCATTTTAAACAAATTTACCTTCTATCCCTTCAGTAGCGCAACCATTTCTTCATCCATTCTCTTTGGCTTCATCGAGGCACTGTCCAGCATGCACCAAGTTGTTTTTGCTTTTGCCAAAATTTTTTCTGTTTTCTCGTTGATGATTTCGGAATAGCGTTCGAAGCGTGGCCCTTTCGAATCTTCCACCCAGGTAGTAACTGCAAGCTGATCGCCTTCAAAGGCAGGGCTTAGGTAATCGATCTCATGCCTGAGCACGACCCACATATATTTTTCCCTTAGTTGCAATGGCGCGCGCGAAGCCCAATGCGCAGCCGCTACCTCTTGCACCCACCGCACATATACCACATTGTTTACATGGCCCATTTCGTCAATGTCATTTTTATGAACAGAGATGTTTATGGTAAATTTCTTTTCGCTGGGATCGAAGTGAGTCATCTGTTTTGTTGGGCTGTTGATCGGATTGTAAACATAAGTCCGAATGTTCAATTTATCCAGTACTGTTGAAGAACACTAATTCATTTGGGTGTATATCAAAATAACATGAGTGGGGTGTGCGGCAAAATGCAATCTCATGCAAAGGCGCAAAGTTTGCAGAAGGACTATTGGTAGCTAAGCGGGTTCTCTGCCTGTTGGCAGACAGGTGCCAAAATTTTTATTGTTCCCTTTGTTTGGCGAACATGTAATTTTGAAATGCACCCACTTCATTTCAATAGCAGGCGGTTTGATTAACTTATTGTACCTTGCAGGGCCAAAAGCCTTATGCATTTGGTTAATACCTTACAATAACAATTACATTTTGACATTTCACGATTTTACTTTCAACCCGCGCTTACTTGACGGGTTGGATTCGATGGGGTTTTCCAAACCTACTCCCATTCAGCAACAAGCCATTCCGGTGATCCTTGCCAAGAAAGACCTCATAGGATGCGCTCAAACAGGTACGGGAAAAACGGCAGCGTATGTGCTCCCGATTTTGAACAATATTTTTCATTCGGAAAAACGGCACCTCAACACGGTGATCATCGCACCTACGCGTGAGCTTGCACAACAAATAGACCAGCAGATTGAAGGCTTCTCTTATTTTTTGGGTATCAGTTCCATTGCCGTTTATGGTGGTGGTGATGGCGCCACCTGGGACCAACAGAAGCGGGCCATGGAAGGCGGAGTGGATATTATCATCGCCACACCTGGCCGATTGTTAGCTATCATTGCGATGGGCACTATCAAGTTCGATCACGTGGAGCACCTGGTGCTGGACGAAGCCGACCGCATGCTCGACATGGGTTTTTATGAGGACATATTGCGCATCATTAAAGTGCTTCCTGCGCACAGGCAAACCCTCTTCTTCTCGGCCACTATGCCTCCCAAGATAAGGGCTTTGGCCAATCGCATATTGAAGGAACCTGTGGAGATAAACATTGCCATGTCGAAGCCTGCCGAAGGGATATTGCAACAGGCCTACATGGTGCACAACACGCAAAAAGAAAAACTGATCGACCTCTTGCTGAAAGACAAACAGTTCACCAGTGTATTGATCTTCGCTTCGACCAAAGAAAACGTAAAGAAACTCGACCGCAACCTTCAGAAGTTGGGCTTGAAGGTGAAAGCCATTCACTCCGACCTTGAGCAAACAGAACGCGAGCACGTGTTGAGGGAATTTAAAAACAAAAAGCTTTCGATTTTGATTGGCACCGATGTGCTTTCGCGCGGCATTGATGTGGAGGGCATTGATCTGGTGGTAAACTTCGATGTGCCACCCGACCCGGAAGATTACATACACCGCATAGGGCGCACGGCACGCGCAGCCACCACGGGCACGGCCATTACTTTTATCAATGATCTTGAGCAGCGCAAGTTTTACCGTATCGAAAGTTTGATCGGAAAGGAAGTACCTAAAATTACATTGCCGCCAGAATTGGGCGAAGGCCCGACCTACAACCCACACGCAAAACCACCTGAGGGAGATAGAAGGAAGCCGCTTGGAAAGAATAGGCAGAATGGAAACAGGCGCCCCGATCAGCGATCGAGGCGTTAACAAGATTTACTTTTCCAGTAATGTAGTGATCATCTCCGTGAAGTAAGCCCCGTAATAAGGTCCCACCCAATTCAGCGTCATCACTTCTTCTTTGGCAAGCGTTTCGTAATGTTCATCTTCGGTGATGTAGCCTACATAGCCGCCATTGAAACTGGTGATGATCACTTTTTTGTTTTGCTGTGCGGCCACCGAAGAGAGATGGTTTGTAAAAATTTCTCCTGAGAAATCGCACGGTGTGCCAATAAGAACGATGTCGTTTAGTTGAAGGTAGGTGAGCTCGCCTTGCAAGGGGTTCAGTAGCCAGGAGAAAACCCAATCGCGCAGTTTCCAGTTTTTTGTTATGCGAAGTTGAGAGGGGCCAAACGAAATAGGAATGTGGGTGGCAATCACTTTTACCGAATCGCTTTGTTCCAACACCGGTGCGGATATAATTTTTTCGCTCAGCACCTGTCCCGCTTTTGCTACCAAATCAAATTCTCCTGCATCCATGCCAGCAAGCCGGTGGCTGCCCACCATGCCCGCCATAAACATTCCGAATGAATTGGATTTTTTTGCTAAGGAATCCACCACCGCAGCCGGATAATCCCCCGAAAGGGTTTTGCTTTTTTTGCTGATACTTGTTGCGTGTGCGCTGAATGTGATCACGTGTGCCGTGCTGCTGTCCGCCCTCGTCATCATTATCCCTCGCAGCCAACCATCGTGTGGTGCATCTTGCCTTAGCCGGTTCTCAGTATATTCGTTGGCGTCAGTTTCCCAATAGGAGAGCGAAGCAGGTTTCAAATTGCTTTCGATATGATCAATGGCGGTAATAATTTTTTTTGCTGTTGCATCAGCCCAGGTTTCATCATACTTGCCAAGCACCACATTGCCTGCTGCGCTATCGTGCCAGCACCCCGTGCCGTTGTGGGTGTGTGTGGCACTTAAATATAGAAATGGTGTTTTTTCTTTTTCCCGCAACAGCGTATAAAGTTTTTGCTTTAATGAAGGTGGGAACAAGAGCAGATCAACGCTGATAAGATAGCTGCGTTTGCCCCCGGTGTTTAGTACAATTATCCGGGCATATAAACTATCATGAACAGATTCAAATTCATCGCGGATGAGGTAGCCCGCCATTGGCATGGGATGATCGGGTGTGATCGATATTTTTTTCCAGCCTGTATACAAAGTTTTTTTTTCCTCACCGTTTGCGAATTGCAGGGTGTCGAGCCGCTTCATCATTTGCTTGTAGTAGGGCTGATCGGCAAGGGGAGTTCGATCAATTGGGCCAACTAGTGAAATCAGCAAACCGATGATGGCGCAGCAAACAATAAGCAGCCGTTTTACCCAGGTCTTCATACGGAGGCACGAATGAGTCCGCTGTTATTTTTCAAGGATGGTAAATTCTGTCCTTCTGTTTATCAGCCTTCCTTCGCGGGTCTTGTTATCACCAAGTGGTTTATCAGCCCCATGGCCCGAGACAGAAATTCGTGATGGATCAATTCCAGCAGCTACCAAATACTTCTTCACTGCTTCCGAGCGCCTATGGCTTAGCCCAACATTGTATTCGGGCAAACCTGTGTTATCAGTGTGCCCACTAATTTCAACTTTTATCGTGGAAGAAGTTTTCATGATCAGTTCGAGAAAGCGGATGTCATCAAATGATTTTGGCACATCGCTGTCGGTGGAAAAATATACGTTCATTGTTCGGTTGTAGTTCACCGTTATCTTATCGAGATAGATGGTGTCTGTTATAATTGGATCTTTGGCACTGCCGAAGAAATGATAGGAAGAAGAGTAGGGGATATATTCTTTGCCCGACACATGTAGCTTGTATCTGCTGCGCAAATTTTCTTTCTTGATCTCTGTTTGATAAAGTCCATTGTTGGATTTCGAAAACTTGAGTTCTTCGCGCGATGACGATAGAACAACCGATGCGTCAATAGGTTTGCGCGAACTTCCATCGGCAACAAATATATTGAATGCAATATTCATTGGGCTGGAAGTGGTAACTACAACCGGAACACCACCGCCTGAGTTGTATTCTCCCGGTGTTGCATCGGTAAAATCTGTCATCGAATAGGAGGGAGTCCTCCAGTTGCGAATGTCAATTTTATAAATGTCTTCTTCGCCCAGGCTTTCGTCCCTCACAGAAGATACGTAGGCATAACCTTCATCACCCGTAAGCACAAAGTAGATGTCATTTTCCACGGAGTTTATGGGGTAGCCCATGTTGACAGGCCTCTCCCAAGTTTGCTTTTCTTCGTTGAGCGTGGAGCGGTAAATATCCTGATCGCCCATACCAGCATGCCCATTGGAGCTAAAGTATAAATGCTTTCCACTGGCTGAAACAAAAACAGCATCCTCGTCCAATTCCGTGTTGATCAGGTTGCCAAGGTTTTTGATATTTGTCCACCTTCCCTTATCATCTTTTGTGCTTACGTAAATATCAGTGCCTCCGTACCCATCGGGCCGGTTGCTGGTAAAATAGATTGTCATTCCATCGGCAGCGATAGAGGCAGAGTTTTCTATGTATTCGGTATTGATCCCGGGCAATTCCTTAGGTTCTGTCCACGCTATGCCATCAGGATTTAAAAAGGCAGCAAAGATATCACCACCGTTAGAGTCGTGATATAGTAGCATCTCCTTTCCATCGGGCGAAAGGTTGATGGTGGCATTATGATATCTGTTGTTGAGTGGCCCCGAAATATTTTGGGCCGGTGTCCATTCGTCATTTACTTTTTGGCTATAAAAAATATCTTCATAGTATTCGTTGTCTTCTCCTACATTTTCGTTCAGGTTTTCCGTGGGCCTGCGCGTGGTGAAAATCATAAGCGATTCATCTGCATTGATAGCAGGCGCATAATCCGGGTACGCTGAATTGATACCGGGGCCTAAATGTTTTATGGTAACGCTCACGGGCTCGGCCATCATCACCTTGGCATTGTGGCATTCAAAAATCCTTCTGTTTACCTCATTTGTTTTTTTTGATTTTTCGTAATCGAGCGAGCGGGCCAGCAACCGGTTGTAGCGGTCGTAACAGAGAATGGCGCTGTCAAATTTTTGTGAATATTGAAACCCCTGGCCTAAGTAAAAAAAAATATCTGCGTCCACTTTAGGATCGAGCGCGTATGCCTTCCGAAAGTAATAAAGCGATCCTTGTTTGTGCAGACTGAGCATGATCGACCTGCCTGCCATAAAATGTGCCCTGGCATTTTTTGGATTTGCCTTGCACGCTTTTATAAACATCTCGCTTGCTTGCTTGCGATGTTCGAAATCAAAAATTGCCATACCTTTAGTGTAATACTCCGCGGAGATCGCCAAGGAATCCGGCTGCGCGGCCAAGGGAAGCGAAACGAAGAATGCCAAGCACAAGATTGCTGGCTTTACAAAACAAACCATAATTGAACTTATTATTACGATAGGCAAATTAGGGCTCTTTTTTTAATTGTTGCCTATCCCGTGTGCAATATGTTTGTATTTCGATTATGGATGAAGCCTGCTTTTTGGAATTTGACTCGAAAAACATAGAACGAATACTATTTTCTGTCAATACATTGTCTAAGCAAAACTTGGCTGTAAGATTTATAAGGGATAGTGTGACTCAAACTTCGTTAATCCTACTTTGTCATGTTACTTCCAATTAATGGAAATGTCATCGCGGGCGAGGCTGCTCAACCATTATCACTATTTGAAAAATATTCTTCTCGACCCTGCCTGTCCGGTAGGCGGGCAGCGATCCCGATAAAAAGAATGGCGCGAAGATTAACTGGATTCCGGGCCTGCCTAGCCGGTAGGCAGGTCTCGATTGCTTGTGAACCAATTTTAAAAAATTTTCCCCTCGCCCGGAATGACACTTTAATAAAAATGTTATTGCTTCGCTAAGGCGAGAAAGAGAGCGGTGCCTTTCGTTCAGGACTTTTTGATTATCCTTTTTGATCTCGTCATAAATATAGAACTTGACTAAGTAGGATTGCTCATCAATCGATATTCAAAATCAAATTTGAAATGGAGCCAGTTTTCACCTATTCGTGCAGTTTAGGCACTGTGCAAATAGTTTTGTGTGCTCTGCCATTCGTTCATGTCACGGATCATGGTTTTTTCTTTCGGTGAATGGTTCTTCTCTTGTTCGCTTTGAGCATCCTCAATGCAGGTAAAAAATTTAAGCCTGTACTTAAAAAAAATTTTACTTCCAATGGCTTTTTTAAAATCGCGCAACGAAAGGCTCTCATCAACCCAGAACAAACTTTCTTCCTGATGGCTGCCTGTGCTGCCAGGCATAACCGGAACGTCCGTGTGTGATAGGGCTTTGAACACTTCCTCTTTAAATCCAGGCTTTCCTGTAATATATATTGTATTCCAACTCATATTTTTTCCCTTAAGCCAACAGCTATGCAACAATAAATTCTTTGTTTAGGAGATTGTGCAGAACAAAATAGCGGGCAACTCTAGTTCAAAAAATTATTCTTTGCTACCCGCCTATTAGGCCTTGCTGTTGGCTGATGGGATAACGAAATGAGCTTAAATAAGTTTCATTTTGCGAGGGGAGTGGGTGTGATGTAGTCAATAAATGGTTGTCAACTAACTCATTCGTTCGACCACACGAGAAAAGAAACAATCACCAATTGATCGCTCAAATATTGAATGATGGGTTCTTCGGGATCGAATTGGCTGCCAAACTTTTTTCGCATGGCTTTTATTTCTTCATCGGTAATCCACTCGGTGGCAATCATCTTATGGGCTGGGTCAACCTTTTTTTTGATGCTTACTAAAGTGCGTTTCATTGATGGGAAGGTTTATTTTACAGAATTCGTTTTTTAAAAGCTGCGACTTATAGAACCATGCTTAGCACGGGCATGTCTGCCCGGAAAAGCATTGATTCGGTGACTCCAATCTGATAATATTTTTTCCCTGTCCTGTTGTGCGTGGAAAGGGCGAGTATGCTCGTCTTTGTTTTTTTTGCGATAGCCAAAATGCCTTCATCTTTATAAAAATCGTTATGAACAAAAAGCTTGTGCTTCTTGGGATTGATAGCACCCTGTAAACGGGCAATCCGTTTTTCGATGGTAACGCTATCGGTAAATTCGGCAGGCGTGTTTACGTAGGCGAAATCCAATTTTGCACGGATGCTTTCCGCAAATGCCAACACGCGCTTCACCGATTTCTTAGCGCCTTCTTCGGCAAAGTCAGAAGCATACAGGATCCTTTTTAAGGAAGCAGGTTTGTAATTTTTCTTTACGGATAATACGAGGCAATTAGTATCCCTCACAATTTTTTGGGCCGTGGAGCCAATGAATTGCTGCGATGATTCGCTTATTCCATGGGCACCCATTACAATCAAATCAATTTTGTTGTTGGCTGCATAATCCAAAATAGTTTTGTAAGGCACACCTCCATAAACGCGTGGTATAACCGTAATCGCATCAAAGAGGGCAAGCCCGGAAAAATCGCTGAGCCGTTGTTCACCATCCAATATTTTGTTTTGGATCTCGGTGTTCTGCTCTTGCTGCGCTTGTGATAAAACCTCCCAGTCTTCCGGAGCTTTTACTATGTGGACAAGATGCACAGTTGCCTGGCATTTCGTAGCAACAAAGCAACCCGTACGGGCAGCGCTCAGGGAATGTTGTGAAAAGTCGATGGGGATCAGAATGTTTTTCATGGCTCGAGTAATTTTTTATTATATACTACTTCGGTAGTTACTTTAGCGACATTGCAGTACAGGCAAATACAAAGTATCTATCTGCTTTTTATGTCGCCTAACCTACGTAGTACATTGTAATATTAGCTTCGTTGGCCAGACTAATATCTGAGTTCAATCACTGCGAAAGATGATCTTTGTCAATTTTTCTGAAGTGCGGCCTGCAAATGTTGGACGGCCCTGCCGCAGGTGAGTTTCAACCAACAAAGAACCTATCAATAAAGCACCCTGAACTTGATCGTGTTCTCTATGGCCCTTAGTTCTTTGATCACATCTTTGTTGTATTCTTTGTTGATGTCGGTGATCACGTAGCCGATGCTTTCGTTCGTCTTCAGGTATTGGCCCACAATATTGATTTCATTATTGGCCAATATCTGGTTTATCCTGGCGAGGATGCCCGGCACATTGTTGTGTATGTGTATGAGGCGGTGGGCGTTCTCCAGGATCGGCAGTGTTATGTTGGGGAAATTCACGCTGTTGCTGGTGCTGCCGGTGTTGATGTAGTCAAGAAATTTGCCCGACACAAAACTGGCAATGTTTTCCTGTGCTTCTAAGGTGCTTCCGCCAATATGAGGGGTGAGTATGGTGTTGGGCAATCCGCGCAGTTCTGATTTAAATTCTTCGTTGTTGCTTTTGGGCTCGTGCGGAAAAACATCAATGGCACAACCGGCCACTTTTCCGTTCAGCACATTTTCTTTCAGCGCGGCAATATCCACCATGTGGCCACGGCTAAGGTTCAAAAAGATGACGCCCTTTTTCATCAGGTCAAATTCCTTTTTGCCTATCAGGTTTGTGTTTTCTTTCCTTCCGTCCACATGCAGCGATACAATGTCTGCGATTTCCAGAAGCTCTTTCAACGACTTGCACTTGATGGCGTTTCCCAGACCTAACTTTTCTTCGCGGTCGTAATAGAATACTTTCATGCCCAGCGATTCGGCCAGCACAGAAAGTTGTGAACCGATGTTTCCATAACCAACTATGCCGAGTTTCTTGCCGCGTATTTCGAAACTTCCTGTAGCCGACTTGTCCCATTTGCCTGTGTGCATTTTTGCCGACTTGTCGGCTATGTTGCGGATCAATAGAATGATTTCGCCAATCACAAGCTCCACCACCGACCGCGTGTTGCTGTACGGTGCATTGAAAACGGCCACTCCGCGCTTAGTGGCTTCTTTCAAATCGATTTGGTTTGTGCCAATGCAAAAGGCACCGATGGTCATCAGGCGGCTTGCGTTTTCGAGCACACGCGCAGTGACCATTGTTTTGGACCGGATGCCGAGCACTGAAATGTTTTTAATCTTCTCGCACAGTTCGGCTTCATCCAATCCGGCCGGATAGACCTCCACATTAAAACCTTCTTGCCGGAATGCTTCCACCGCGTAGGGATGAACGTTTTCCAAGAGCAATACATTGATCCGGTTTTTGGGATACGAGATAACGGTATTCAGCTTGTTCAGATAAAGAAACTCATCGAGGCTTGGCGCGATGTGATCGGCTTTGTTAGAAACTTTTTCCCTTTCCACATTTTCGGTGAACGCGAAAAATTTATTGGCAAGGCCCGCGTGTTTAATTTCATAGTCGGTGTAGCCATCGCCAATCACATACACATCACCGGGCAGGTTCAGCCGTTTCAGTTGCTCTACTTTTCCATTGTTGGCCGAGAGCGGATTCTCTTTGTCGAAGCCAATTACGTTTCCCTGGTCATCAAAAATAAAACGGTTGGCAAAAATGTTTTCAGCCTTTACGCTATATTCCGTTACAATGGGGTCGATGAAAGCATGAAAGCCATTGGAGATGATATAGATGTTATCGGCATAGCGCTCAAAGAAATCTTTATTTCTTTTGAAGGACTCCGATACCAATTCCCTCAGCACAACCACCAATTGCTCAAGGTGCCTGCGGGTGGGGGAGAGCAATTTTATGCGCCTCTCCAGCGATTCGCGGAACGAGAGAGAGCCATCCATGCCCTGGTTGGTGATATCAACAATTTGTTTTTTTATTTTCTCTAAGTCAGGATGGTCTTTGAGGGAGATTTCGGCCAGGGCATCAAACCCTTCCACTTTGGTAAACGTGCTGTCGAAATCGATTACGAAATACTTATTTAGCTTCATTGAAAAAAAATGATAAGCCCAAAAGTAAAACTAAAAGTCGATAGTGCGCAGGGCACGAACAGTCGCAACCATGAAAAATTGGAATCGAACGGCTGTTAGGGGAATGATGACTGATGCGGGGCAGGAGAAGGCGTGTTGATTGGAATTGCTATGACAGAAAAAACCGTAGCTGTATATACGCAAGTTTTTAGGGTTGGGCCTTCAAAAATTTGAAGGAAACGGAGTTTGGAGATTGAAAACCTGCATATATTTGATTGCTACTGGGGATGAAACATGCGTATATTAACGAGTTGGCTGCAAGCGCGGGACAGAGTGTAGTGTGGCACTTTGCCTTGCTTTGGAGTCGAGCGGTCGGACGTGCGGCAAGGCAAAGAGCCACCAGACCTAACCGACAGATTGTTTTTCAATTGGAACATTTGGG
>JANOQB010000432.1:0-2431 GCA_031422215.1 Cytophagales bacterium
TCCAACGACCGCTTTAACGGTATCCCTGATTTAGTGATGGAAATCATTTCGCCCTCCACGCGCAAATTAGATTTGGAGGAGAAGCGCCCGCTATACCAAAAAAACCGCGTGCCGGAAATCTATTTTATTGACTTCGATAAAGTGGTCATTGTTGACTTGTTGGAAACAGTGGGATATGTTTCTCATACGCTGCAAATCGGAAAATTTGCGAGCCTTGTGCTGCCTGGGCTGGAGTGGGAAATTGAGAAAATGTATTTGCCCTAACCCGGACAAGCCATAACCAAAGTGATGAGGTGGACCATACAGTATTTCAAAATCATCATTCTAAAGGGCATCTCTAAAAACTAATAATGGAACGCAGATGACGCAGATGATTATGATAAATTATGATTTTATCAGCGATAATCTGCCCAATCAGTGTCATCAGCGTTCTATTTGTATTCATTCGTGAGTTAGAAGTCCCCTCCGTGTCTTTGTGCCTTAGTGGCTAAACCTAAACTAAATGACAATACCGTGTAATAAAAAATTTAAACCAATCAATCATGAAAACAGACAGACGTTCGATCTTCAAAAAAATTTTATTTAGTGCCGCTGGGCTGGTAGGTATTTCAACGGCCTCCGCAAACTCTTTACAAGGGGAGAAAGTGGATGACGACATTAAAACGGGTGATGTAGTGTATGATCAGGAGATACCCCTGTTCTCTGGGTCGCAGGTATATGGTGGCCTTGTTTACATAGCCGGCAAAGGGGCACACTTCGAAGGGGACATTAAAGCCCACACCAAGCACGTGCTGGACGAATTGCAAAAGGAACTTGAAAAAGCGGGCTCATCGATGGAGCGGGTACTGAAGGCAAATGTGTATTTAAATGATCTGAAAGATTATCAGGGCATGAATGAAGTTTTCCGGGGCCGCTTTGGAAAGAACCCACCCGTTCGCACAACCATAGCAGCTGCGGGTGGAATCCCAGGCAACTCATTGGTGGAAATTGATTGTATTGCAGCACTTAAAAAGAAATGATCATGACAAAACGAAGGGACATTCTTAAAGGATTGGTAACCTTGCCTTTGATAGGCATGGCGGCCGGTGAAGCGATGGCGCAACCCACAACAGAAAAAGATTTTGATCGGGACTATTTTAAAGAGCTTGGCGTGCGCACGTTCATCAATGCGGCAGGCACTTACACCGCGCTCACCGCTTCGTTGCTCCATCCCGAAGTGGTGAAGGCCATCAACTATGCCGCACTACAATTTGTGAAGTTGGAAGACTTGCAAGATAAAGTGGGCGAGCGTTTGGCCGAGTTGCTCAAGTGTGAAGCGGCTATGGTTACATCGGGTGCGGCTTCGGCCATCACGTTGGGCACAGCCGGAATACTGACAGGCACAGACGCTGCCAAAGCCGACCGCATCCCCAACGACATGACTGGTTTGAAAACGGAAGTGATCATTCAGAAAACCCATCGGGTGGGGTACGATCATGCCATACGCAATTGTGGCGTTAAAATGATTGAAGTGGAAACACGGAAAGAACTGGAAGCTGCCATCAATGAAAAAACGGCCATGATGTGGTTCCTCAACTACAGCAATCCGCTCGGAAAAATACGTGACACTGAATTTGTGGAGATCGCCAGAAAAAATAAAATCCCTACCATGAACGATTGCGCTGCCGATGTGCCGCCTGTAGAAAATTTATGGAAATACACGCAGATGGGTTTTGATTTGGTTTGTTTTTCGGGAGGAAAAGGCATTCGCGGGCCGCAAAGTGCGGGCCTGTTGCTTGGCAAAAAAGATTTGATAACTGCCGCCAGAAAAAATGCCCCACCGAATGGAAGTACGGTTGGCCGCGGCATGAAAGTGAACAAAGAAGAAATATTGGGTATGCTGGTGGCGATTGAAGTGTATTTGAAACGAGATCATAAAGCCGATTGGTTATTGTGGGAACAGCAAATCAAAATCATCAACGAAGCAGCGCTCTCCATACCGGGCGTAACACCCGAAGTGCACGTGCCCGAAATAGCGAACCACGTGCCGTCCATCCGCTTGCGGTGGGACAAAAGCAAAATAAAAATTTCTGTGGATGAAGCCCGCGAAGCTTTGCGCAACGGCCATCCATCTATTGAAACAGTTGGAGGGAGCGAGTCGCTGGATATGACTACGTGGATGATGATACCGGGGGAAGAACGGATTGTGGCGAGGAGGATCAAGGAAGTGTTGAAGTAGAGTTTATAAAAGTAGGCAAGTAGGCACTAAAAATCATACTTATCTTTATCAAATGAACCAAATCCCTGCCCTATCGAAAAGAACCTTTTGGGATGTTGACCTCACCGAAGATGATTTGAAACATTCACCTGAGTGGATAATCCTCCGGGTATTTGATAGGGGCACATTGGATGAAGTGATCTGGACTATCAAGCATTATGGTTTTGATTTTGT
>JANOQB010000433.1:0-3298 GCA_031422215.1 Cytophagales bacterium
GAACATGATACCGTATAGACTGTAAATCGGGAAAAAGTAGGCAGGGCCGATAGCTATCGGGTCTGCCTACTGCCTACTGATTTTTGAATTCACTTCGTCCAATAATCCAGCACCGTCACTTTATCGAGATGAGGTTTCAGCACTTCCACAAAAGCTTGATGATCGGGGTGCACAAGATAATCATCACGGTCTTTGTCGCTGGCGAATGTAACAAGGAAGCAATGCGTTAGCCCTTGATTGAGGTTTTCAGGACTTGAATTGGTGCCCCATTCAAAATCTTTGATCAGGCTGATCTTTCCCGACAAAGCAGCAAAAGCATCCTCCACTTTTTTTACATCATCGGGTGTGGACGAGTCGGTGAATTTAAACAGCACCACGTGGCGCAATGCTTTTTGTGATTCGGATGTCATTTGGTTTTGGGAACAGGAAGTAAAAAACAAAATTGCAATCAGGATGAAGGTAAGGTTTTTCATAACACAAGGTTTTAGTTCTGGCTGCGAACCTAAACAAAAAATGATAGTAAACCGGAATTAAGCGATAGAAATTTCTTTTCAATCAAAACCCTCTACAAGCGGTGGGAACACGCAAAGGCTTTTTCACATTTATTCCTATTTTTAAATCAACAATCCCATTATGGAATTCAATGATAAAAACAAGCAAACCATTTTAGAATTGCTGAAAGCAGGGCAACGCCTTGGTGCCCTTCAGTTTATTGCGAGCGAATACTCGGTATCTGCCAAAGATGCTGAAAAACTTTTGGCGGCTTTCGAAAACCAATTCAGGGATGTGGTTCAAGAAAAAACAAAGCCACCCGGTTGCATGGGTTGCTTATCGGGTGCGTTCAAATTCTTTGCCGTGTTAATGGCTCTCTTTGGGTTGGGAATAATAGCCGTTGGCTATTTTATTCCTGATGTGGTTGACCTTGGCGAAAATGACACCATGGTGCCAGCGCTGGTTACAAGCCAATACTACTACACCGCGCCTGATTCTACCAATGTGCGCCTGATAATACAATACAACGATGCCGACCAGGTAAAATCCGATACCACCAATATGATATTCACGGCTGGCATGTACTATCCGGGCGACTCGATACAAGTGGCGGCCAGCGAAATCGATTTGCAACAGCACAAGGCCGTTACCGAATTCAAATCAAAAACACAGGATACGATTTATATAGTAGGTGCAGCCTTCCTGTTTTCCGCATTAATATTTTGGCTTGCTATCAATCGGTTGGGCTCGGTGCGGTCTTGACTTCTTCACAAAGTTCCACCAGCACACCGTTGGTGGTCTTGGGGTGCAAGAACACAATCATCTTATTGTCGGCACCCGGCTTGGGCTTATCGGATAATAGCTTGAAACCTTCGGAAGAAAGTTCGTTCATTTTTTCGTTGATGGGACGGGCCTCGAAGGCCAGGTGGTGGAGCCCTTCCCCACGCTTCTCAATAAATTTGGCGATGGGCGAATCGGGCCGTGTGGCCTCCAGCAATTCAATTTTTATTCCTCCCACTTCAAAAAAAGAAGTGCGCACTCCCTCCGAGTCCACTTCTTCAATTTTGTAGTGCGGCCTGCCCAGCAGTTTTTCAAAAACCTTGTTGGACTCCTCCAGGTTTTTGACAGCTATCCCTATGTGCTCTAATTTTTCCATGTCGGCTATTAGCAAGGTTTTGTTAATTTTGACAGGAAATTGAGAAACTTTTAAGGGTTTAGGAAAATTTTAACAGCGAAATGTCAAAAATCAATATAGAAACCGCCAGCGATGCCCATGTGGAGGCTGCGCGCATGCAACAACAGATCAAAGATTACCTGGGCCTGCGCACCAGCGACCTCATGTTTGAATATAGTTTGCACGATGGCAAAACCAAGCTGGACCTTATCACCATAAGCCCACGCCACAATCAATCATTTTTGTTCCACTCCGAAACCGGGGCCGAAAAAGTGGATGCCCTGAAAAAAATGTTGGCCTATGTGCAGAGCTATAAAGAGAAGGAAAACTCTTATACCATTCAATGGGTGACCAAAAGCGACAGCGAACTCCATACGTCCTATTTTCGCGCCAGCAATATCTTAGACGCCCTTGAGAAATTATATTATGGCCGCGACAGGAACACAATTACCGTATTTAGTGTTGTATTGAATCCAATATCTTAAGATTATGATCACCGTAACCGATAAGGCAAAAGAACGGATCTCCACGTTACTTCAACAGGAGGGCCGCACCAGTAACCATAACATCCGTGTTTCTGTAAAGGGAGGCGGATGCTCGGGGCTGATGTACGACCTTGACTTTGACGATAAAATAAATCCTGTTGACCAGGTGTTTGAAGACAAAGGCGTGAAAATATTAGTGGATAAAAAAAGCCTCTTGTATCTGTTAGGCACCACACTCGATTTTTCGGATGGCCTAAATGGCAAAGGTTTTCAGTTCATCAACCCGAATGCTTCGCGCACCTGTGGCTGCGGAGAAAGTTTTTCCGTTTAGTGAAATTTATTAAACACGGCTGCACAATTTTATTTGTGCTTTCTTCTACTGCTTCAATAGGTCAGGATAAATTTACACAGCAGGGCCTGCTATGGTTCCGGTATTACAACCAAACCCAACTCAACGAAAAATTTGTTCTGCACTTAGAAGTTGACCAACGCAAGTTGCTAAATCCACTTCGTCAGTTTCAGTTTTTTACTCACCTGCATTTGCACTACCGGTTGAAACCCTGGTTAGATGTGGCAGCGGGCACCTCCTATATTTATACAAACTCAACGGTGAACATTTCGTTGGCGGTGCCTGAGAGGCGGCTTTGGCAGGAAGTATCAATAATAAAAAATATCAACAAGCAATGGCAGTTTCAATTCCGGTACCGATTGGACGAGCGGTTTATCCATCACAATGACAAAGTTGCTTTAACCGATGGCTACGGTTTCAATTGGCGGCACCGGTTCAGGATACAATTCAGCAGGCCCATAGCCCAATTCAATGACCGCACGTTAACCCTAAAACTTTCCGATGAGGTGATGTTCAATTCGGGCGATGTGCCCAGGCCGTTTGATCAGAACCGGATTTATGTTTCCTTGGAAATCAAGTTGAACGATCGTTGGTCTGCTGAAACTGGGTATCTGAATTTGATCCAACCAAAAACTGACAGCGAATATTATGTGCGCAACATTGTGAGATCCACTTTGTACCACCGCATAAATGCGATAAGAAAGAAAGAGTAACTGATTTTAGATTTTAAGAAGGTTGAGATCAAGCAAAAAGCCTTTTACGGAGCCTTCACCCTCAATTTTTTTGTCAAGCCCTGTG
>JANOQB010000434.1:0-4632 GCA_031422215.1 Cytophagales bacterium
CCACGGAAGTGGTGTCGCTCACTTTTACTTTTGCTTTGTGGCTTCCCGGTTCACCGCTCACTTCCATGGAATAAATTTTTCCGCCAATCGAAAGATTGTAGGTGCCCGCAAAGTCGCGGGTGTCCATTGCCTTTAGTTCGAACGGCTGGCCTTGTACCCAATTCTGGTAAATGGATGTTTTTTCTTCAAACAATTTTCCTGACGTGACAATGAAGTTGGCGATCATTCCTTTCTTTATGCTGCCCACCTGGTCGTCCATTTTTAGTAGCTGTGCCGGTGTGCTGGTGAGTGCTTTCAAGGCAGAGGTTTCGCTCATGCCATTTTCAATTGCCTTTCTTAGGTTGGGAATGAAGTCGGATAATTTTTTAAGACCGCTGGTGGTGATGGTGAAATTCACTCCTGCTTTTTCCAAGGCACCTAAGTTTGTAGGGGCCAGTTCCCAATGTTTCATATCGGCCAGCGACACGCGCTCGGCATCAAATGGATCTTCTACATCATAAGCCTCTGGAAAATTTACCGGAACAATAAGGGTTGCTTGGGTTGATTTGATTTCGTTGATGCGCTTATATTCATCGCCACCACCTTTGATGATATACTGTATGCCAAACTCATCGCCCACCTTATCGGCCCGCAGCACATTCATCCAACTGTTGGCATCGAAGAGTTGGGGCAATTTTTGATTTTGTATCCAGGCATCGAGCGAATGGTCAGCAAACGGTCGAGGGTTTTGGTTTCCAAACCACTCCGCATCCAAATAAGTCTGGCGAAGCAGTGCAATGAATCCCATCATGGACGTGGGATAATTTTGTGTGGAACTTCCTTTCTCCAACGAATAGGTGGCCGCTGCCTTTTGTCTTAGCACGGATTTGTTATCAGAACCTTCTGCGAGCGTAACAAATGCAGACGTACCTCTTGCCAGGCCATCGTGTTTGGAAGTGAGCACGGCACCGAACCCAAGCTTGCGCATTTCATCGGCTGTCTTTGTGTTGACAGTAAATTCATCGGACGCATTGTAGTGCGATCGTATTGCCTGGTTGGCATTGTAGGCTCCTTTGGTTTTGGATTCCATTTGTTCGGCACCACCAAAGCCACCGCCACCGCGTGTGCGCTCAACATCGGCCAGACCGTAGTTGGTATGCATATCGATGAGGGAGGGGTAGATGTACTTGCCCTTTAGATCAACCACGGTATAACCCTTTGGTGCTGCAAGGTTGCTTGCCACTTGCTCTACTTTTCCATTCTTCACCAAGAGTGTGGCATTTTGCATAGTGGTTTGATAGTCCACCACAATAGTGGCGTTGGTAAATGCAAACAAACCAGGCCGTACATCTTTCACATCGTTGCGCGGAAAAGTTTCCTGGGCCATTGCATTCCATCCGCAAAAGAAGAATGCAATCGTGAAAATTATTTTGCTTCTTTTCAAAGCATAGAAATAGTTAGTATCCATAGATAAAATCATGTTTTTTGATCGTGCCAAAGTAGGAAATAGAGATATGGCCGAAAGCGATTAAAGGATGTACGGTAAGGGTTGTATGTTGATGGTTTTCGCCCTACTTCAAAAGTCAACATTCATCATTCAACGTTCTAAATTCAAATTTGAATATCGAATGATGATTGGCGAATTGAGAATCAATATCGTTTAGCTATGGAATAATTTGAACCACATAGGCATATAGAAACATAGAAATACACCTGCCTACCGGACAGGCACATAGAACCCAATAAATCCTATGTGAAATCTATGTGTTCTATGCCCTATGTGGTTCAGTTGCCACTCATCTCACCTTGCCTAGCAAATTTTCTCACCTCGGCCAGAGCCAGCTCGATTTCTTCGTCTGTGTTATAAATGGAAATGCCGATCCGGGTAACGCCACCCCGTTCTAAAAGACCGAGAGCTTCTATGGCGCGTATGGCGTAGAAGTGGCCGTCCCAGGCGCAGATGTTTTTTTGTGCAAGTTGTTCGCAAACCTGGGTGGGATTTTTTCCTTTCACGGAAAACGAAAGGGTAGGAGTACGTGATGGGGAAGAAAAATCCTGGCCTACCATTGTTACGCCTTCAATTTGTTTGAGGCCATTGTATAGTTTGCTTGCCAGCGAATGCTCTTGTACCCTTATTTTTTTATATGCATCTATCAATTTTCCGCGCAATGAATTTCCGGTTCCAAGCGTGGCAATAAACTCCACGGCTGCCGACACTCCGGCAATGGCTGCGTGGTTGAGTGTTCCTGTTTCAATACTATCAGGTGCGGTTTGCCCTGCCGTGCGAAGCCTGTCTGTTGGGAGGCGGTCGAGCAGGCCGGGCTTACTGTAAAGTATGCCTACGTGAGGGCCATAAAATTTATACGCAGAACATAGCAAAAAGTCGCAGCCGATATCTTGCACATCGATGGAAAAGTGTGGTGCGTAGTGTACGGCATCCAGCAGCAGCCACGCATTATATTTGTAAGTAAGCTCGCGTGCCAACTTGAAATTGTTTACAGTGCCGATGCAGTTGGACGACATGCCCATGCACACTAACCGCGTGTTCTCGTTTATTTTTGTTGCGAAATCTTCATAGTCCAACACCCCCGTTGGATGCAGTTTTACTTCACGCACTTTTATGCCAAAGTCGCGGAGGGTGAGCCACGGCCCTCGGTTGGCTTCGTGGTCGAGTTGGGTGATCAGCACTTCGTCACCGGGCTTTAGCACCCGCGACATCGCCCTGGCCAACGCGAAGTTGAGTGTGGTCATGTTCTGTCCTATCGAAATGGTATTTTCACTTTCTGCGCCAAGCAAGGCAGCCATGCACGTGCGCATGCGATGGATGACCGCATCCGTCTCCTGGGTGGTGACAAAGGCGCCATGAGAATTGGCGTTGGAATTTTTATAGTAATGAGAAATGCCATCGATCACGCATTGCGGCACCTGTGTTCCCGCAGGACCATCAAGAAAAACGATGGGCATGTTGTTGTGCGTTCTTTGAAGTGAAGGAAATTGGTGCCGGATTGATTGTGAGTTGATCATGTTGTAGATAGATTTGAGATTTGAGATTTGAGATTCTGGATTTTGGATGGGTTCTTGATGTTGGATTCTGGGTGCTGGATACTTTTGATTTTATATTCTGACTTTTGACTTCTAAATTATAACTCCTAACTTCTGACTTCTAAATTCTAAATTCTTCCCCCTAACTCCTATATTCCATTCTCTCCCCTAATTTCAAAACATGATAAGCCTGACCAATTTTGTCTGCAGTCTTTGTGAAATCGGTAGGATCCGCGGTGTTAAATTCAAATAAATCATAATGATGTGGCACTACCAACTTCGCTCCGATTTCTTTTCCAAGCTGTGCTGCTTCTTCAGTGTTCAGGTTTCCGGCTACTCCCCGCGAAGGATCATTTCCATTGATGGGAAGGAAGGCAACATCAACTTGGAAAAATTTTAGAATATCCACCATCGAATCGTACCAAAGGGTATCACCGCTGTGGTAGATTTTCCACTTGCCAAATTCCACTACGTAGCCCATGTAGCGACACCGACCATGCTCATCGCGTTCAATTTCGTTGTGTGCTGCTGGCACTCCATGAAAAGTAAATCCCCTTAGTTCAATCTTTTCACCATCATTCAATCCAACAGGAAAATCACTTTTGCATTTTATGCGATCAACAACAAAATTTCTATTGGCTTCGGGAATTATAAATTGAATACCTGCATTTGATTTTAGTAGAGGGATCAATGTTTCACCATCTAAGTGGTCGGTGTGGTTATGACTTGAGGTAACAATGTCTATGCAATCGAGAAGGGAAGGTTCGATCACGAGTTCGCTGATGCGTTTGTGAGGCTTGTTCGATTTAAAATATTTTTTTGTTAAAGAATCCGAGAGGTACGGATCGAACAACAAGCACAATTTGTTCCATTGTACCAGAAATCCACTTTGCCCCAACCACCATAAATCAAAAGATTTGGGAGTTCCATTTTTCTTTGCGAGGTGGATTTGCTGTTGCAGAATTTCCCCACTGCAAAAGGCCGGGATCAAAGAAGGCATTTAAGATTTGAGATTTAAGATGTGAGCTGTGAGATTTGAGATTCTGATATATAAACCATTATCGAACAAGCATTAACGAATCAATACATTAACCCATCAACTCCTCTCTCACTTTCCTTGCCCCTTTCACCATATTGATCAGCTTTTGGCGCGAAGCCCACCGGGCCGTTTGACTAAGGCCACAATCGGGTGCTACAGCCAGCTTTTCGGCAGGAACGAATTTCAAGCATTTGCGAATACGTTCCACTACGTCATCCACCGTTTCGATGTAATAATTTTTTACATCGATGATGCCCACGGCCACATCCATTTTTTCGGCAAAGGTCGCCAGCAATTCCACTTCGGCAAATTCGCGGTTGGCCATTTCGATATGAACTTCATCCACCGATAAATTTAAAAAATCGGGAAGCATGGGCTTTAGGCTGCGATAGCCCACAGGCCTGCCTTTAAAGTTTCCAAAGCACAAGTGCGTGGATAACCTACATTTTCCAACCACGCTGCTTACCGTCAAATTGAAAATATCCACAAAGCGTTTGGTGTCTTCTTTATAGGCATAGCAACTCATGGATGGTTCATCCACGGTAATCTCTTTGCAACCGGCAGCTATCAAA
>JANOQB010000435.1:0-4083 GCA_031422215.1 Cytophagales bacterium
GAACCTTATCTTCAACAACTTTGCCTAATGCTTAACCGCATGGGCGCAAAGATCAGCGGCATCGGTTCCAACCTGTTGACGATTGAAGGTGTAGAAAAACTTGGTGGCACCGAGCACACGCTACTGCCCGATATGATCGAGATAGGAAGCTTTATTGGCTTGGCGGCCATGACACAATCAGAAATCACCATAAAAAATTGTCGCTTGGATATGCTCGGCCTCATTCCGGAAATATTCAGAAGGCTCGGCATAAAAATGGAATTCCGTGGCGATGACATTTACATTCCCGCACAGGAACATTATGAAATTGAAACCTTCATTGACGGCTCAATCCTTACCGTGGCCGATTCTCCGTGGCCTGGTTTCACACCTGATTTATTGAGCATCGTGTTGGTGGTGGCCACGCAGGCCAAAGGCACCGTGCTCGTTCATCAAAAAATGTTTGAGAGCCGCCTATTCTTTGTTGACAAACTCATAGACATGGGCGCCCAGATTATTTTGTGCGACCCACACCGTGCCACCGTTATCGGCCTGGACCGCAAGCAACTTTTGCGCGGGATAAAAATGTCGTCACCCGACATACGTGCGGGTGTTGCCCTGCTCATTGCAGCCTTATCTGCCCAAGGAGAAAGCGAAATATCCAATGTGGAACAAATAGATCGGGGCTATCAGGATATTGAAGGAAGGTTGAAAAAGTTGGGGGCTGTGATTGAAAGACAGTTGGGCTGATTTCATAGTCTTACTTGAAGGTTTCATTTCATCACATACTTCTCCAAAAAAGCCCTTGCATCCAATACTTCAATTTTAGAAAAGTAAAAATCACTTTTATCTTCTGTGATAATGCATTCGCAATTCACATTTTCGGCCGAGTAATACTCAAGCCCATCTTCAAAATCATGAACGGTTTTATTTTGAATTACATATTCGGTAACCTTTCTGTCAACAAGGGCAATCTCTAAATTATTTACGAGCATCTCCAATTTCTTCTTTGCCATGGTTGCCCCGCTTTTCTTTTCCGAAAAGTAAAATGCAATGGCCAAGCAAATGGGTGATGTAAAAACTTGAAACTTTGAATGGTCGCTCAACCCAAGTACGCGAGAGGAATAAGTAAACAATGGATATTCCTTGTTCAACACGGAAACCAGAATATTAGCATCCAAAAAAATTCTCACTTCTTGGATTTAACGTATTCCTTTTTCATTGACTTTACCGACCTGGGTTTGGTAAGATACTCAACCTCCCCTTCGGATACTTTGCTTACCCAATCTGCAATAGGCAAATCTTCCAATTGGGTATAGTTTCCACTGGTGATTTTAGAATATAAAAACTCGGTGAGGCGCGACAAGCTTATGTTGTTGGCATCTGCAAATCTTTTGGCCTTGCCTATTATATCTTTGTTGAAACTGAGTGTGATTTTTGCGTCCATAATTCTGATCAGATTTTTTGTACGACAAAAATAATATTTCTATACGTACAAACAAATTAAAATCAAAAAAAATCACAAGATTATCTTGATCCCAACAGGGCAATGATCCGATCCATGAAACTGATCATAAATTAAAGAATCCCTGACTTGACCCAGTATTTTTTCAGGAACAATGAAATGATCGATACGCCAGCCCACATTTTTGGCCCTGCCGTTGGTAACAAAATTCCAATATGAATATTTCACCGTGTCTGGATATAGGTGGCGGAAGGTATCAACAAAACCTGCATTCAACAGTTTATCAAACCCATCGATCTCTTGTTGCGTGTAGCCTGCCGATCTATTATAATTTTCCTTTGGCCTGGCAAGGTCAATTGGTTTATGGGCGACATTAAAATCACCACACATGATCACGGGTTTTCTTCTGTTCAACCAAAGCATGTATTCGCGAAAGGCATCATCCCAACGCTGACGATACTCAAGCCGCACAAGCTCTTCGCCTGAGTTAGGCGTATAAACGGTAGTAATAAAATGGGATGGAAACTCAGCTACTATCACCCTTCCCTCCTGATCATATTCTTCCATGCCCATATCGTAGGTTACATCAATCGGATCGGTCTTGATAAGAATGGCGGTGCCCGAATATCCTTTTCTTGCCTTCGATGAATTAACAAAAACTTTGTATTCCGGAAGCAGTGCCAGTGCAGACAATGCCTCATCTTCTGCTGCTTTAGTTTCTTGAAGACAAATTACATCGGGTGACATGGCTCGCACATTGTCAACAAATTCTTTTTTTAAAATTGCACGGATGCCGTTTACGTTCCAGGAAACAAAATGCAATGAAGACATGGTGAGAAGTAGGATTAAAAATTTATTTTTAGCGTGTTCAAATTACAATAGACAAATTTCCCACCAAGTATCCAGCATCCAGTATCCAGCATCAAGAAATCCAGAATCTAAAAATGATATCTCACAAAAGCCTCGATCGCTTCATACTCGGCCAAGCCTAAAAGATTGTAAGCATCTGCGGTGGCATGGTTACGGTCCTCGGCCCGCACCCAGAATTCCCTCTTGTCGCTACCTGGAAATACCGCACTGTCCTTTTGTGATTGATGCTTGAATACCGCCCTGCGTTTGCGCATGAGTTCGTCCGGGCTTAGCGGCACGGCCATTTCTATTTGATCAATATCCCACTCTTGCCAGGCACCCCGATAGAGCCAGACATAGCAATCATTCATGTAGTTGTTGTGCTTTATGCGGTCGATTGCCTGATAGATTGCAGACAGACAAACACGGTGTGTGCCGTGCGGATCGGAAAGGTCGCCTGCCGCATATATCTGGTGTGGTTTTATCTGTTCAATCAAATCAACTATGATCTGGATATCCTTTTCGCCTAATGGTTTCTTTTTCACAGTGCCCGTTTCATAGAAAGGCATATCAAGAAAATGTGCGTTCGTATCGGGTATGCCTGTGTAGCGGCAGCCGGCTTTCGCTTCGCCCCTACGTATCATCCCTTTAATCTTCATCACTTCTAGGCTATCCACATCGCCAGGTTTTTTTTGCCGTATATCTTTAACAATTTTTTCATAAAACTTTTCACCATCGGCTTTGCTCAATCCAAACGAGTGATTGAAGTCCCGCACAAAATCTGCAAAGCGGATGGCATCGTCATCAAATACAGCAATGTTGCCAGAAGTCTGATAGGCCACATGCACCTCATGCCCTTGATCAACCAACCGTATGAACGTGCCTCCCATTGAGATCACATCGTCATCGGGGTGAGGGCTGAAAATGATAACCCGTTTTGGAAATGGTTTTGCACGCTCTGGCCGATTGGAATCATCGGCATTCGGCTTGCCTCCTGGCCATCCGGTGATGGTATGCTGCAGGGAGTTGAATATTTTTATGTTTACTTGATAGGCTGATCCGTATTCGGTAATGATGTCGCCCATGCCGTGCTCCATGTAATCAATGTTGGTCAGCTTCAACACAGGCTTCTTGAGTTTGAGGCCCAACCAAACCAATGCTTTCTGAATCAGTTTTTCATTCCAATCCACGCTATCAACCAACCACGGAGTATTGATGCGTGTGAGGTGCGATGAAGCCGCTTCGTCAAGAATGACTTGCGTATTGTTGTGGTTCTGTAAAAAAGTGGAAGGTATCTGATCGGTGACTGGGCCTTCCACCGCTTTCTGAACAATGGGTGCTTTGCCTTCGCCCCACGCCATCATAATGATGCGCTTCGATTTTAAAATAGAGCCAACCCCCATGGTGATTGCTTTTTTGGGAACATTCTCTTCACCAAAAAAATCGCTGGCCGCATCAATGCGAGTAACCTGGTCCAACGTGATCATCCGCGTGGGCGACTTCTCTGACGAACCCGGTTCGTTGAAACCAATGTGGCCGGTGCGGCCAATGCCAAGCACCTGCAAATCAATTCCACCCAACGATTCAATCTTGGCATCGTAACCCCGGCAATACTCCGACACCTTCTCTTTCGGCAGTGTGCCATCCGGAATATTGATATTTTCTTTCGGTATATCGATCTCGTTGAATAGATGTTCGTTCATGAAGCGCACATAACTTTGCAGCGAGCCCGGATTAATCGGGAAATATTCATCTAAGTTGAAGGTAATTACATTTTTAAAACTCAGTCC
>JANOQB010000436.1:0-4031 GCA_031422215.1 Cytophagales bacterium
CCGCCAACTGCGTTATATCAGAAGCCAGTTGTACGTCAATAGTTGATCGCTCACCAATTGCAATTTCCTGTGTCACATTACCAATAAAGGAAATGATTAAGGTAGAACCTGCTGAAACTGAAAGGGAGAACTTCCCATCACCATCGGTAACAGTTCCATTGGTGGTTCCTTTAACCACCACATTCACACCAGGCAAAGCCGTGCCATCCTCAACGGATGTCACCCTCCCGGAAACCGTTCGCTCTTGCGCCAATGCTGCACTTGTTATCAGCATTAGCATCACGAAAATCTTGACTAGTAAAGTTTTTCTCATACTGTTTGGATTAAATAATGTTTTAAAAAATACCACTAAATAGATTGCAACGTTAAATGAAAATTTGAGATAAAAAACTATTTAAATGATACCGACTAAAACCGTAAGCAAAAAATTGCCATTAGGGTGAATTTTAGCCTTTCGTGCAGAACTGATAAACCTATGAGCGGTAGTCTGTGATAAACATTTTTAAATTATCCTAAACTCAATCCTGCGGTTTTGTTGGCGGTTTTCTTCAGAGTCATTCGGTTTGATTGGCTTTTGGGCACCGTGTCCCTTTTGTAAAATCCTTGCGGGATCAATGCCCTGTTTTATCAGATACTCCGCTACAGAGTTTGC
Source organism: Cytophagales bacterium (assembly GCA_031422215.1). Taxonomy (GTDB): domain Bacteria; phylum Bacteroidota; class Bacteroidia; order Cytophagales; family Cyclobacteriaceae; genus ELB16-189. The sequence goes on from JANOQB010000436.1 coordinate 653, forward strand.
CCTTTTTAGAGAAAGCTGTTGGTTGTGCGATTCCGTGCCCGTGTTGTCGGTGTGGCCGCTGATCTCAATTTTAATGGAAGGGTTCAATGCGAGAAACTTGCTGATTTCATTCAACTCGGTGAGCGATTCTTTTTTTAATTCATATTTATCCACATCAAAGAAAAGATTGTTGAGAACGACCGATGCGTTTTTCTCAACGGCCAACAAAGCAATGTCTTTTATCACCGCCTTTGATTCTGTCGAGTGTAGATAATTGAAGTGCAAACTTTGAAAGAGATAAGAAGGCCTTGAAACGTACAACGCATATTCGGCACCGCCCGCAAGCACCATCAGATAATCCCCAGATACAGAATCCGAATCAACCTCCGACATTTTTTTGTTTTGCTGGATGTCGAACAACTCCACGCGCGCTTTTAATGGGTTTCCATTTTTCGCATCCACTACTTTCCCTTTCAGCACATTTCCTTTGAATGCCGTGACCATGCTTTTGGGAACCTCAATCTTATAGAGCCTGCTCCTGTTTTTGCTTTCCTCCTTCGAATAATAGGCAACGGCACCTTCATTGGCCACAATAAAAGAATATTGATCTTGATAATCGTTCAGCGGCTTTCCCATATTTACCGGTGCCGCCCACTTGTCCGATTTTTTTTCTGCCATATAAATATCATAACCTCCAAAACCAGGAAATCCATTTGACACTACATAGAGCGTCATGTTGTTCACGTGTATGTAGGGAGATATTTCATCAAATGGAGTATTGATCGGTTGCCCTAGGTTCTCTGCTTTTGTCCAGCCGGCATCTTCGAGGCGCGAATACCAAATGTCGTAACCACCTCGGCCACCCAGGCGGTCTGATACAAAATAAAGTTCCCGTCCATCGGCAGAAAGCGAAGGTTGGGCATCCCAATACTTGCTATTGATGGAAGGCCCTAAGCTATGTGGCGACAACCAATAATCGCCAACTTTTCGGCTCTCGTACAAATCGCAGCCACGCTCGCCACACACGGTAAATATCAGATGCCTTCCGTCCGCAGAAATGGTGCAGGCTCCTTCGCGCCTTATTGTATTTATGCTATCGGAAATGGAAACGGGTGATGACCAGGCACCGTTCTTGCCCTTCCGTGATACCACAATATCTTCATTATCGTTGCCACGGCCACCAAAGCGTGCGGTAAAAATCAGTTGCGATTGATCGGCCGTGACTACGGGAAAGTATTGCATCGGAAAAGCATTTACCGTGTCGCTCAACAAGGTGATTTTATAATCGAGCACTTCCTTTTGGTGGGCGATCGAATACTCTGCTTGCAATTTCCAAAGAGTTATCTGAGTGATTTTTTTTATGTCTGATTTTTCTTGCTCCAGAAATTTTGCGGCATAGTCACGGGTGCTTTTATAAAAGCCAAGCCTTAAATTCGTTTGGGATAATTCGTAGAGATATAGTTTACTTCTTGCTGCATTCTCCGAAGCAGTAAGCCCTTGTTCAAAATATTGAACCGCCATTTTCAGGTTATCTTGAAATCTGTATATCTGGGCCAATCTAAAATAAGCTTCTTCAAATTTTTTGTCTTTGCCAATTGCTTCTAGTAGTGTACCAATTGCCTGATCATACTGGCCGCGTACACGAAAGTTATCTGACTCTGCATAAAGCTCGATGGCTCTCTTGTTTTTTGTACTAAGGGGCGGCTGGGCTGGTTGGGCATTTAACATTTGAATGCCGAACAGAAAAACAATCATCCATCTCAATTTTGAAATATTCATAAGGCCAAGTTAAGCAACCTTGCATGGAAGAAAAAAATACGAAAGAAAACGCCAAATTCCGAGTTGTTGGTTTTTCAATTAATTGAATTGATTGCAATCTCAATACCATTCATCCCCAACATGGAATTGATAAGCTTACAGGATTGGTATTGGTGAAAATTAGATACGGTAATGTTCGCTTCCGTTATTGATCCGTTGTCCAATAAATATTGGCGCATCGTACCTTTTAGCAGGTACGATTCCGGGGTAAACCAGATATTGTCTTTCTTAAAAATTACATTGGCATAACTGGAATCTGTTATCAATCCATTCTTGGTGATAAGAATATCATCCGATGCACCTCGTTGCGTAAGCAGTTTTGTGAGATTGGTGCGGTCGGCAAATTTATGCTCATAACAAATGGGCCCACCGTCAACAAGCTTTAATGATTGAACAGGTTTGATCGTGTAAGGAACAAATTCTACATTATTAATCTCAGTGTCGTATGTGATCCTTGTTTTAAATAATCCTTGAACTGGGGATGAAATTTTTGAAAGCTGTGTTGCCAATTCAATTTTTGATTCCTGGCCGAAAAGAATCCTTATAGAACTTTTCATTCGGGCCTCGTGATAGGGAAGATTTCTAAACACCCTATCATTCAAATAGATTGATTCAAATAACGGGTACATAAATCTTGTCAATTGCTTCGCGGTACTCATCTTCAACTAAACTTTGCGCGGTTATTCCGCCTCCACTCCTATAAAAATAATCGCTGCCTTGCTGCTCTATAAACCGGATGGCTACACCGCTATCCAAATTTTCTCCATCGAAATAACCAAAAACTCCCGTGTAATAACCGCGCTCATCCCCTTCTGCGCTTTTGATAATCTCACATGTTTTAGATTTTGGGGCACCACTCACCGAGCCGGCAGGCAACAGAGAAATAATGATATTGCCCAATAGCGACTGGTAATCTGAGGGCAGATCTCCAACAATTTCTGAACTCACCTGAAGCAATTTTTTGTCAGGCGCAACAATTTCATCGATGAACCTAAAACGTTTGATAGAAACGTTTGATGCAATCTGGCTCAAATCATTTCGTATAAGATCGGCAATGGTAACATGCTCGGCCAACTCTTTTTTGTTTTCGATAATGATTTGCTTCGCGTTGGGCAAAGAAGCGTCCATGGTGCCCTTCATCGGATAACTAAAAATTTTCCCGTTCCTGATTTGAATAAATGTTTCGGGAGAAAAAAAAAGGAATTCACTTGCAAGCCAACATTTATATTTTGCAGTGCCGTGATAAAACAAATCTCTTAGCGATAATTTTATCTCTAGTTTAGTTTTGATCGTGAGGTTGATCAGAAAAGAATTTCCGTAAGACAAATGATGGTAAGCAGAATTGAATTTTTTCTCATACTCATCAAAAGGAACTGGATGCTTTATAATTTGGATCGGTCTTTTATTGATCCCAGTAACGGGTGCATTCGAAAATCCATTGATGGAATACAACATTTCATCGGTGTTGATTTCATCCACTAGCCAAACTTTTGGTTTCCTCATTTCAAAGTCAACCAGAAACAAGAAAGGGATTTTTTTCCGGCCTAAGTCATTGAGCTTATCAGCGAAGTCTTTCAGGTGC
>JANOQB010000437.1:0-2871 GCA_031422215.1 Cytophagales bacterium
AAGCATGGGTGATAATGTAACAGATCGGATGTAGGGCACCAAATAGGAAAGCACTATCCATACAGTAATTATCAAAACGCTAATTTTGATCTCCAAGCCAATAGATTTTTTTAAAGTATGCTTTACTCCGAGGTAAATAAACGCAATCAATGCAAAAGTTGTAAGGGCGTCCTTTCCGGTATAGTCGTAGAAGTACTGAGCCACAAAATAAGGCTCCGGTTTTTTAATCCACCCTACATCTACACCCATGTCATTAAACAATATTGGGAGCCACGGAATGAAGGCCAACACTATCAACAGACCCGACACGATGGACAAGATTATAAAACGCAAGTCTCTTTTGTAAATGAGAAGAATAAAGAAAACGGCCACCTGTGTGCCAAAAATAATCAATCCGAAGTAATGAGTATAGAGAAGGCAAATTGTACTAATGCCATAAGCCAAATAATCAATTAAGGCAACTCTCTTAAAAGCTCTTATGTAAAAAAAATAGGACAGTGTGGCAAAAAGAAACGCCATGCTATAGAATCGTAGCTCCTGCGAATAGTAGATGTGAAAATAGTTGATACTTGTTAACAAGGCTGCAAAAATCCCTTCTCTCTTGCCGAAACATTCCTTGCCCAATAAATAGATGGCACCAATGCCCATCAAACCCACCAGCGCAGAAGCTATGCGGCCAACAATTTCGTTGTAGCCGAAAACTTTAAACATAGAATGGATGTAAATAAAAAATAAGGGAGGTTGGTCGCCTTTACAATATTCAATAACAGAATGCAATGAATTTTTTGGATCGGTTGGAACAATCGTATAAAGCTCATCTAACCAAAGGCTTTGATAATTGATATGATACAATCGCAAAGCCGCACCTAGTAAAAATATTCCCGAAAGAAGATGGAATGGTTTATGATCAATCAGATATTCAATTTTTCTGATCATAGAATTTACTTATTGAATTTGAAATATGATTTATGTCCTCAACGGTCAACTGAAAATAAAGTGGCAACCGAATGAGCGTGGCCGCATAGCGATCGCAATTTGGAAGAGCCCTTTCACCATGCTTTGATGAATAGAAGTGGCTTGTATGCAAAGGGAGGTAATGAAAAATTGCGTTTATGCCATTACCATTCAGATATCTCAAAAGCTCGTCACGCTCGTTTGATGTATGGCTAAGTAAATAAAAAATATGAGCATTGTGATGGCGGTTGAGCGAAGTAACGGGGAGAAGCACTTTGCCTTTGTCTTCGAGTGACTTTAAATTTTCATAATATGTTTTCCAAAGAAGTATTCGCTTGTTCTGTATGTCATCAATTTTTTCCAACTGCGCGAATAAAAAAGCAGCCGTAATCTCTGACGGCAAAAATGAAGACCCTATGTCCATCCAACTATACTTATCTACTTCGCCCCTGAAAAAGGCCGCGCGGTTTGTGCCTTTCTCCCAAATTACCTCAGCCCTTTTTATGAAAGAGGGATCGTTGATCAGCAAAGCACCCCCTTCACCAGAAATTACATTTTTGGTTTCGTGAAACGAGAAGCAACCCAAATGACCAATAGACCCCAGTGGCTTGCCCTTATAGGTTGATTCAATGGCTTGGGCTGCATCTTCAATTACAAAAAGGTTGTACTTTGAAGCAATAGCCATGATTCGATCCATGTCGCAACTGAATCCTGCATAATGCACCACTACAATTGCTTTGGTCTTTTTTGTAATTAAGTTTTCAAGTTCATCTACATCGATATTAGGATTGACAGGAGAACTGTCTGCAAAAACTATATTCGCTCCTCGTAGCACAAATGCATTGGCTGTTGACACGAAAGTAAATGAGGGCATAATGATTTCATCACCTGGTGAGGTATCAATTAGCAAAGCAGCCATTTCAAGTGCATCGGTGCACGAGGATGTAAGCAGGACTTTTTGAATGCCATATCGGGCTTCGATAAACTCTTGGCAACGTTTTGTAAAATGTCCATTACCAGAAATCTTCTCGCGATGAACTGCCTCCAAGATATAATCAACTTCTTTTCCTGTAAAATAAGGTTTGTTGAACCCGATCATATTATGGGGTCGTTGAAATTAATATTACTCCGGCCAAAACCAACAGAGTGCCCACCACCTTCAACACACTCAAGGATTCATTAAACAAGAAATAGCTAAGAATGAGAACAAGAACAAACGAAATGCTCATCATGGGGTATGCTTTGGAAAGTTCAAACTCCTTTAGCGCAGCCATCCAAAAGAGGCTTGCGAGAAAGGCAGAAAAGAAACTCGAAAAAATATAAGGATCAAAAACCGCCTTGACCAAGAAAAGTAGTTTTTCAGAAAGCAGTGTGGGCAAATTGTCTAGGTGATTCAATCGCCATTTCAAGATAAGTTGGCCATAGACCGTTAATACAATTGTTATAAAAACATAAAGGTAGCCCATGGTGATGCTGTTTACTTTCTAATTAAAATTGTAAAGTCGTATTGATCGTAGTCGTGAAGCAGAGCAACATTTTTCGAAAAGTGCTGCTTACAGTAATCAAACAAATAGAGAGGGTCAGCGTAATACAATTCTTTTTTTCTGTGTTCAATGTCAGAATACTTTGAGAGCACGTTAAACGCAAACCCGAATGAACTCTTTTCATTCATCTCGCGCATAGTTTCAATGATCATACTTAGCCAAGTTTCATCGGTTGCTTCAAACCTAATGTTAAAGATGCCGCTGGCAACTGTATAATCTGAAAATTGCATTTCTTTCGGGCTCCTTATACATTGGAAAACTACATTTTTTTGATTGCTGTACTTTTCTTTAGCCTTTAAAATCATGGTGGGCATCAGATCGTAGCCAATATATGTATAACTTCCTTCCTGCTCATTCAAAAAATGGATAAAGT
>JANOQB010000438.1:0-15491 GCA_031422215.1 Cytophagales bacterium
GCTTCGGGCTTTCCTCTACTATCCCTGGCCGAAGTACATCGTACATAAATTGCATAAGTTATTTTGAAAATTTTCCTAAGTAAAAAAATGATCTCATTCCTTGTCAACCTTATTGTTTAGCCGATTGTGAAGTAAGATAAGGTTGAAGACCTACACAAATAATTCTACTAAGGTTCGACTTCCTCCCCTAGAAATCAGATGGCAAGTTCGGGTTATCCGTCTTAGACCCAAAATAATACACCTCCACTGCAACGCAACCCTGCATTTTTGCGTCATAGGTAGTGCTTCCACATTAAAATATTTTGAAAAGCGAGGCAACCATCGGATTTTGACCCTGTCTTTTGAAAGTGAAATTTAAAACCCAACAAAAAAATAATCACCATGAAAAAGCTATTGATCACCTATCTCGCCCTCTTTATTGTCTTCACGTTTTCCTTCGCCCAAACAAAGGAAAACCGCAAGGTTGACACATTCACAAAAATTGCTTTTCGTGTGCCTGGCAAATTATACCTCAAGCAAGGCGAGGTTCAAAAAGTAGAATTGGAAGGCAGCCGGGAGATACTCGAAAAAATTGAAACCACGGTGAAAGATGGAAGGCTAAGCGTTGGCCGCGAAAGTGAAAATTGGAAACTTTGGAATTGGGACAATGAAGATAGGATTACCGTATATGTAACCGTGAAAGACCTAGAAGGGATAAGTGTGAGCGGCTCCGGTGATCTGATTGGAGAAAGTAAATTCAAAACAAGCGATCTTGATTTGAACGTTAGCGGCTCTGGTTCGCTCGTATTGGAAGCAGATGCAAATGGGTTGCTTGGCGCAGATGTTTCTGGTTCTGGCCGTATTGATTTCAAAGGAACATGTAAAGGCATGGAAAGTAAAGTGAGCGGGTCAGGAAAAGTTTCTGTCGATTTGGTTGCGGCCAATAAAATAGATGTAGGCATATCGGGATCAGGAAAAATTATTGCCCGGGGCAACGCCAAAGAAATCAGGGCAAACATTAGCGGCTCTGGCGAAGTGCTCGCTGCCGATTTGCAAGTGGACGCTTGCGAAGTGCGTATTTCCGGATCGGGCGATGTGGAGGTTAATGTTAAAAGTGAATTGGATGCCACTATTTCCGGAAGCGGAAGTGTTTCCTATAAAGGCAACCCAACCCATGTTAACAGCCATGCATCGGGCAGTGGAAAAGTGAGAAAGATGTGATCCATTTGATAATGAGAAATTGAGGATCAACCATCACAATCGTTAGGTATCAATAAAAAACCCAGCCATATTCACGGCTGGGTTTTCATTTTCTATAGATCAGACAGTTTACATATTATTCACAATTTCATTTCCAAACTCTGAACACTTGAGCAATGTAGCGCCTTCCATCTGCCGGTGGAAATCGTACGTCACTCGTTTGGTGGAAATGGCTTTCTCTAAACCTCGGCTTATCAGGTCTGCTGCTTCCTGCCAGCCCATGTATTCCAACATCATCACACCGGAAAGTATTACCGAGCCGGGGTTCACTTTGTCTTGGCCAGCGTATTTCGGTGCCGTGCCGTGCGTGGCTTCAAAAATTGCATGGCCTGTAATGTAGTTGATGTTTGCACCGGGCGCAATGCCAATGCCGCCTACTTGGGCAGCCAGCGCATCACTTAAATAGTCACCGTTCAAATTCAAGGTTGCTATCACTTCAAAATCTTCGGGGCGTGTCAACACTTGCTGCAGGGCAATGTCGGCAATGGAATCTTTGATCAAAATTTTGCCCGATGCCAAGGCTGCTTTTTGTTCTGCGTTGGCAGCCTCTTCTCCTTTTTCTTTTTTGGTTTTCTCCCATTGGTTCCAGGTGTAAACCTTGTCGCCAAAATATTCGGCTGCTACGGCATAACCCCAATCGCGAAAAGCTCCTTCTGTAAATTTCATGATGTTGCCCTTGTGCACTAGGGTCACGGACTTTCTGTTGAACTTTACTGCATAGGCAATGGCACTGTGTATCAAGCGCACACTGCCACTATAACTTACCGGTTTGATGCCAATGCCCACCTGCACATCGTTGTTCATGTTGGGTGCGCCCACCAACTTCCAGAACGACTCTGATTTTTCTTTGGTGTTGAAACGGATCTTACTGAACTGCTTCGGAAATTCTTTTTCTATAAAATCCAACACCTTCTGCGCCTGTGGTGTGCCCGCGGCAAACTCGATGCCCGCATAAATATCTTCGGTGTTCTCGCGAAACAACACCATGTCCACCGCGCCCGGATTTTTTACCGGAGACGGAACGCCTTTATACCACCGCACGGGCCGAAGGCATACATACAAATCAAGTATCTGGCGCAACGCTACATTCAACGATGTGATGCCACCGCCAACGGGTGTGGTGAGCGGGCCTTTGATGCCTACCAAATATTCGCGGAACGCATCCAGGGTTTCTTCGGGCAGCCAGTTGCCGGTTTTGTTGAAGGCTTTTTCGCCAGCCAAAACTTCCTTCCAGGTTATTTTTTTCTTGCCTCCGTATGCTTTCGCTATTGCGGAATCAAACACATGCTTCGAGGCAGGCCAGATGTCAACCCCCGTGCCATCGCCTTCAATAAAAGGAATGGTTGGGTTGTCGGGCACATTTAATTTTCCGTTGCTGATGGTAATCCGCCCAGAGTCGGACATGTTTTTTTGATCGCTCATTTTAGTTATGATTTAGGATTTTTTCGTTCAAACCTGCCGTGAAATTAGAAATTATCGAGATATTTTAATACCTGAAGTTGCGTACTTCGTGCTTCCTTAGTGCCTTAGGGTCTTTGTGGCAAAATGAGGAATATGAAAATTGAGCCACAAAGGCACCAAGACACGAAGTTTCACAAAGTAAATATGTGGAGACCAGCTTCCTGAGTAACCTAAGTTAATACTAATACTTCTCCTGCTGATTGGGAAATTCGCGCGCCTTGATGTCACTGATATATTTTTGAACGGCTGCGGTGATCACACCATGCAAGTCGGCATACCTGCGCAAAAAGCGCGGTTTAAATTCTTTGTTTATGCCCAGCATATCCTGCATCACCAACACCTGGCCGTCCACATCGGGGCCTGCACCAATACCAATCACTGGAATTTGTAAACGGGACGCTACTTGTTTCGCCAACTCTGCCGGTATCTTTTCCAACACCACTCCAAAGCAGCCGCTCTCCTGCAGCAACACGGCATCTTCCATCAGTTTAGTTGCTTCAACCTCTTCTTTGGCACGCACACTGTAGGTTCCAAATTTGTAAATGGATTGTGGGGTCAATCCCAAATGGCCCATCACGGGCACACCGGCACTTAATATGCGCAGGACAGAATCTTTTACTTCACTTCCTCCTTCCAATTTTACAGCATGTGCCCCCGATTCTTTCATGATGCGTATGGCCGACCGCAATGCTTCGCCCGAACTTCCCTGATAATGGCCGAACGGAATATCCACCACCACCAGCGCACGCTTCACGGCCTTCACCACCGAGGTGGCATGGTAGATCATTTGATCTAACGTAATGGGCAGCGTGGTTTCATTTCCTGCCATCACATTGGATGCCGAGTCGCCCACCAAAATCACGTCCATGCCAGCACCGTCAATTATTTTGGCCATGCTAAAGTCGTAAGCGGTGAGCATGGAAATTTTTTCGCCACGGTTCTTCATCTCCTGAAGTTGGTGCGTGGTGATTTTTTTTATATCGAGGGGTTTGTGAGTGGACATGGTGAAGATGTGAGATTTAAGATTTAAGATGTGAGACTTGAGATTTGAGATTTGATGTTGCAACGTCTTCAGTAATCCATCGTTGTAACATGATCCAATTATTTTAAATAAACAGCGGCATTTTTTCCGAGCACCACTTCTACGTGATCGGTGAGTGTGGTGGCCAATTCATAGCCCGTGTAAGTGGGAGTGATCGGGAACAATGTATTGCTCCTGTTTACCAACACCGCCACTTCAATTTTTTTTATGTCGATGTCCAAAAATGGTTTCATGCCATAAGCTAATGTACGTCCGGTGTTCAGCACATCATCCACCAGCACAATGCACTTCTTTCTTATGTCTTTGGTTTCTGCATCCAACATAACTTCGCTTTGCTGGGGCGAAAGTTTGTCGAGCGATACTTTAACTATCCTTATTTCCAGAGGGGAAATCTTTTCGAGCTCGGCCGCTATTATTTTGGCGAGCGAATATCCCTGGCCGTCAATACCGGCAAGGACAATTACTTTCTCTTTGAAATTGTTCTCAAAGATTTCGTAGGCAATGCGCCTGATCTTTTGCTTTACTTTAACGGTATCGAGCACTAATGTGGAAACGAGATCGCTCATGGCAGTGGCACTACTTTGCTGTCTTTGAATGTGGAAAGTATTACGGTGGTCTGCAGGTTGTCAACCACTTCTATGTTGGTAACTTTTTCCAACATCAGGTTTTGATACGCAGGAATATCGGACGCCACAATTTTCAAAATGAAATCGGCCTGGCCCGTTACGTGGTGGCATTCTATCACCTCATCAATTTCCTTAATGGCTTTTATAAACTTGGCTATGTTTTCTTTGTTGTGGCCTTTGAGCGATGCCATCACAAACGTAGTGACTCCAAGCCCCACGCTGGCCATATCGATAACGGCATGATAACTTTTAATGACACCCGTGTTTTCCAATTTCTTTACTCGCTCCAGCGTGGGGGCTGGTGAAAGGCCAATGTCCTGGGCAAGCTGCGCGTTGGTTATGTTTGAATTGGTTTGCAGGATTTCCAAAATCTTGCGGTCGGTAGGGTCCAGTTTAGCCTTCATGATAAAATTTGTTGTGTGTAGAACAGTAGTAAATTTAAAATAAAAATCCGTCTGATGGCCAATGCCCTTGGAATATTACTCAATGATGCTTCGAAACTTAAAGATCGTGATGACCGCCAGCAACTCATGAAATTTTATCTGGCTACAGAAAACCGGAAGTTTTGTGTCAAACCATCCACCGAATAGGTGGTGAAATAAATCCCGGCCTTCAAATTCGTTACATCTACTTTAACTTGGTTCAAGCCCACTTTCGAGGAAGAATATTCCCTGTTCAACGCCACTTGGCCTGATGAATTGTAGATGACCAAACGCAGCGGCTCATTGCCTTGCGCGATCCATTCAAAAATAAGTTCCTCGTTGGCCGGATTGGGATAGGGGGCCACTGAAATAAATTGTTCAGTGACATTTACACACTGTCGGTTGTCGAACAAAAAAGTGTCGGCATTGATTTTTATTTCCGCGCAGGCGTAGTCCATAGCTCGTGGCGAAATGTTTGTGGTGAAAATATGAGTGAATTTGGCTCCTGGCTTTATCACGCCATTGATTTTTTCGCTGATCAAAGCACCACCGGAAATATCAAGATAAATGTCAGGATTGATCAAGGCAATGTTGCTTTTGTTTTCGATGGTGGCCACGGGGCTCCAGCCTGTGGAAGTTTTTTTCAACTCAAAATCCGCCATTGCGGCATTGATGGTTGGCACCACCACGTTGATCGGCTGACTGAAGGTATCGGTGCAGCCTATCGCGTTGCCCGCCACCAACTCTGCCATATAATTGCCCAACGTTGTGTAGGTGAAGGAAGGCGAAAAAGAATTGCTAGTAACATTTGAAGCATCGCCAAACTTCCACAAATAGGTAGTGGCCTGCGATGAAGTGTTCACAAACTCCACTGCAAATGGTGCGGCCCCGTCATTGAGAAAAAGAGAAAACAATGCCTTAGGTGGTGCTATGACCGGAATAATTTTTATTACCGAATACGTGCAGCCCGATTGCCGTGTGGTGCTCATGGCCACCGAATAATTTCCAACCAAAGGAAAAATATGTTGAGCCGATGCGCCTGTGCCTGCTGCTTGCCCGGCAAAATCCCATGACCACGAAACAGCCGGATCGCTGCTGACCGGATTCACCGCATTGAACAGCGCAGGTTTGGTTGCACACATTGCTTGCACAGTAAAATCAGGAGCAACAGCCACGGGCACAATCACGGTTTTTGTTATCTGGCCAATGCAATTGTTGTTTGCTGCAACAGTGAGCATGATATTGTAAGTGGCCGGTGAATTAAAAATATGTTGTGCATTTTTTACCGCGTAGGTTTTATTTTGAACCGACCAAAGCCAGGACTTGATGTCACCGGTTGACAAATCGGAAAACTGCGTGCCCTGATTGACGCACGCTGGGCCTAATGAAAAATTTGCGACCGGTGACGGTTTGATGGCTACTGTTTTTTGAATGGAATTGCTGCATCCAAAATTGGTGGTGGCCAATAGCGAAACCGTGTAATCTCCTGCCAGCGAATAAGTATATAAAGGATTTTTGTTTGATGATGACCCGTTGGCCGCATCGCCAAACGACCACGCCCATGTTGCAACATTACTATCGGGCATGGGGGGCGTCAAGTCATTGAATTGCGAGGGTGTGCCCGCGCAGGAAAAAGGAGGAAGCTCTATGGAAAAGTTGGTTTGGGGCACGGAATAAATATTTACAGTTTTTGTGAGCGCACTGGTGCATCCATTGGTGCCATTGGTTTGCAACGACACGGAATAATTTCCGGGATCAGGAAACGCGTGCGCAGTGTTTTGTTGCGCATCGCTGTTGCCATCTCCAAAGTTCCACAAGTAACCGCTGATTGCGCCCGTGGAGCCATTTGAAAAAATTATGCTTTCGTCTTCGCATTTGCCAGCAACTGTAAACGCCACGGTGGGGCCCGTTTTTACATCCAATAATGTTTGGATCGTTTCGGTGGTGCAACCGGGAATGGATGTTTTTAATTTTATCTGTTGATCCCCCACCGAGGTGAACGCATGTTTTAAATCGCGCACGGTTGACTTGCTCACATCATTCACCAACCATTCGTAGCTGAGGTTGCCATCAAAGTTGTCGGTAGTGGTGTTGGCAAAAGTAAATTCGTTGTTGGTGCAAATGAGGCCGGTGGGGAGTGTGAAGGTGGGAGTGGGTTGGTTGTAGATTTTGATATTTTTCAAAACTGTGTTGGTGCAGCCATTGGTTGAGGTTACGTTCAATTTCGCATTGTATGTTCCGATTGCAGCGTAGGTGTTTTGAGGACTTACCAGTGAACTGGTTTGTGCATCTCCGAAATCCCAAGTCTGGGAAGTGATGGTTTGATCACTTATAGATATGAATTGAATGGGGCTTTGTAAGCATACTTGCTGGTTGGTGAAATCAATGGAGGGGGCATTGAGGGAGGATATGGTGATTGATTTGTGGACTTCATCATATTCGCCCCCATTGAAACTTCGGAGGGAGATATATTTTACCCCTGGGGCTTCAAATTCAAGTTGGAGGTTCAAATCCGTAAAAAGTCCGGGGAATAATTGACATGTTGCAGGTGGTGGAAAGGAAGCTTTGAATAGAGTTCCGTTCACATAATCAACACTAAAATTAAACCAACTACTCTTGTGCTTGATGAGACGGTTTTTTACAGTATTGAAAACCACTCCAAGATTGCCCAAATTTTGGCCTACCTGAGGTGCTTGTGAAAGATCAGCATTCAAATCAATCCGAACAATTACCCCTTGCAAGGTTGATAGTATTAATTTAAACCCTGCATCATAGCCTCCATCTATTCCATAGTAGGAAAAGCCAGATGGAAGAATAGTTGAAATATCGGATTCAACAGGTTGAGAAAAAATATTACTGCCGAAAGACAATTTATAGAGCTTTACAGAAGACCAAGCACATGTATAGGAGTAATATTGGCCGTTATCCACCAATATTTTAATATCCCCTAACGAGGGATTTCCAGTTAGATTATTGGTAAGTAATTGATCAGTGATCGTGGGGATGCTCTCTATTGTTGCAAGCCGCAAAATGCCAATCTTTGAATTAAATGTATAAACAACATACCAATCCGTGCCAATTCTAATAACATCAAGGCCTTGGTTGCTGGTGCTGGTTGTTTCGTTCAAAAGTGTTGTAGCGGTTGGTGTGTTGGTCAAAGAAATACCAAAATCCAATCGGGTAATTATATTGGCACCTTCATTAAAAACAAATCCATACCACTTGCCATTGTCAGCGACAATTTTTATATCGGTAGGGAGGCTCATCTTTGAATCTATGTTGCCGAGGTTTACCGTGGCACCGGCAATTCCAACTTCAGCACCCAATGCCATGCGTACTATTGAATGGCTATTTCTATTGGTTACAAAGGCGTACCATTCTGTGCCATCGTAAACAACATCTATTCCGGTGGGTATATTACTTTCAGGAACAAGCCCAGCAGACAAGCCTGCTGGGCTTAAGCTAATATCCCCTTGGCAAAGGTCCCATTCATAACGCCCCGCTTGCGTTGATTGATTTTCAAGGATGATATTTTCACCCAGACAGCCCACGGCTTGCAATGAAAATTGAGCCTCTGGATTTTGTCCGCTGGCAAAAATTGTCCACCCATACATCAGAAAAAAAATACAAATCCTCATCGAACTATTTCTTGAAATTAAATACCATAAAGTTGGTAATAAATGTAGAATGGAATCAAAAAGAAACCTGATGATCCTTGTTTAACGCTTCTATAAAAATCGGTCTTAATTTATATGTCGTGTTTTCCAAACTAAATTTTTCAGATACAGCGGCATGGCCTTGCTCTCCGTAAGTTCTACGGAGTGTTTCATCGGACAAAAGCTTCTTTAAAGCAAGCATCATCTGCTCTTGATTCCGTACTTCAACGAGCTCACCCGTAACACCCGATGTAATTATTTCTTCAGGACCTCCACATTTTGTGGCTATCACAGCCCTACCAATATACAAGGCCTCAATGCAGGTTAAAGAAAAGGACTCTGAGTCGGAGAAATTAAGCACCAGAGAGGCCTGCTTATACTCCTCCACTACGTCCTCTGTGAAGTCTTTCCAAACAATTTTGTGAGATACTTTCAATTGCTCAGATAATGTCTGAAGTTCTTTTTTGTAGGCCTTGTTTTTTTTTAATCCCATATCACTGCCCACGAAGCGCAATGTCCAATCTGAAAATTCATCCCCTAAAGATGAAAATGCCTGAAGTGCATACTCCTGTCCCTTGCCAGGTATATAATTTGACAAATAGAGGATAATTCTACTATTGATGTCATTTGGATAAAATTTATATCCATTTTCTTTAGGCAATTCATTATATACCAAGATTAATTTTGAATGAGGCTTCAGATGCCTATAAACACTATCAGAAACCGCAATAATTTTCTCAGAAAATCGGACGTGAAAAAAACACCACACATTGACCAATGCTTTTGGGAATCGGCTGGGGACAAATCGTACAAAGGTAACGTAGGGTATCTGACCTCCAGCCAATTTGTACATTGAGGGAAGCATGTTATAAAAATCATTCGCTACTATCAATTTAGTCTTACTTTTTGAGACAATTTTAAACAGAAGAAAAACATTAAAAAATAAAACTGGTAAATAGAAGATAGATTTCCAGGATTTGCTTATCTCAAGAAAGGGCATTTCATATATCCTGAATCCGGCTCTTTCAACAAAAGATTTTGCGAGGCTTCGTTTTGGTAAGATGAATGAGAATTCAAACTCGTTCTCAAGGGCTTTGCAACTGCGCATTGCTGACTTTACACTGCCTGTAACAGCTATTGCATTCTCGATTATAAGCACTAATGGTTTCATGAAGTGACGGCCCCTATCACTTCATTCCATTTGAAGAGAATGGATTTTCGATCAAAAAATGAAATTCTTTCCCGTGCGGTTTCAGCCATAAGCAACAAGGCATCTTTTTTTTGCAAAACAAATGTCAACATTTCAATCCAACTGTTTTCATCTTCATCGGTTTTGATCATGGGCAATAAAATTCCATTTTTCGAAATGTATGGAGTGGCAAGGGGTTTAGAGAACGGGAATTCAGGAGCCAAAATTTCGCGTGGCCCATACGGACAGTCTGAAGAAAATACTGGAACCTTACATATCATTGCTTCCGCCAAACCATTCGGGAATCCCTCAGAAGAAGAGTTCATGAGGTATAGGGCAGCTCCTTTCAAATACTTGAAAACATTAGACTGGCTTCCCAGCAACACAACATCTGGCACTACTTCAAAATCTTCCGTTGTGCTCAATACCAGTCCAAATTCATTGCATAGTTCAACCAGTTTGGCACGACAAGGTCCATCCCCCACCATTACAAGCCTCAGGGATACATGGCTAATTTTAAGTTTATAAAATATTTTAATCAAAGGCACCAACCCCTTTTCTGGTGCCAGTCTTCCGGTAGTGATCAATACTGGATCATGGTACAATCGAGCCATGCTTGGTGTTTTTGAGTCCCTTGATTGTTCATCTATTTCGTCAGCGTTATAAAAATTGCCAATCGTTACGATATTACTTTTTTTCAATCCGTAATGAGTTTCCAATTCGTATGCGGTTCCCTGATTTACTGTCACAATAACATCCGCCTTAAGGTAAAGCCAGGGGATCAGAACTTTATTGCGGAGCCAGAAATATTGACCCACAATTGTTTCGTCATGAAGTTTTGAACCACGAATGCTCAAAACAATTCTTTCGGTCGCTTTTGAAAGTACATTAACAAAGTCTG
The DNA here is from genome assembly GCA_031422215.1 of Cytophagales bacterium. Taxonomy (GTDB): domain Bacteria; phylum Bacteroidota; class Bacteroidia; order Cytophagales; family Cyclobacteriaceae; genus ELB16-189. The sequence goes on from JANOQB010000438.1 coordinate 10,537, forward strand.
CTCCCTCTAAAAAGCTAATGGAAACATCAATTCTTAATGTGCGCTTTAATTTACGTAATCGAATAACCCTCAACACAAACGACTTCAATTTGTGAAATACATTGGCCTTGGGTACCACATCAAGACTTAACAATTCTCCACCTAAAGGATAGGCAATTTTATTCTCCCTATTGAAAGTCACTAACCAAACTTGATGAACTTTTGCGAGTTCAATACTCAAATTTGAAAAGGAACGCTGCGCACCCCCCATTGTTAATTCAGGAATAATCAAAAGTATTTTTTTACGCACCATGCTTCATGTACTTTTCCCACCATAGTATAAAACTTAATATCCTCCACATTTTTTCAATATTGTATTGCTTGTTGTGCTTTTTGTAATAAAGATATTTTTTGTGTTCACGTTGTATTTCTTGCACATCAAAGAATGGAATTTGCTTCAGTTTTTCAGTGGACAAATAATCATTGAACATTTCATCCAACTCCGTATGGAACCATGCAAAAATAGGGATACTAAATCCTTGCTTTTTTCGATCCATGTATTCTTGAGGAAGATACTTGCGAAGTAATTTTCGAAGGGGGTATTTTCCTACACCATCCTTTATTTTTAGTTCTGTGGGAATTTGGGCCGCAAATTCTACCAGCCTATGGTCCAGAAAAGGTTCGCGGCACTCAACACTATGAAACATGGTGGCCCGATCAACCTTTACAAGCAAATCATCCGGAAGAAAATAATTGTAATCCCAAGCCATCATCGCCTCCAATTGGCCAAGCCCTCTGTCAGAAAAACCCATCGTTCCTTTAGAAGAAGATTTCACCATCTTTGAAATTTCATCCTGAGACTGGTTTGCAATAAAAGCCTCAAAGAATTGAGTTGGATCTTCCGTCTCCATAATTTCCTCTAATGCATAAGCTTTGTGCTCTATGTTCAACGGATAAATTTTATTTCGTAGCGAGGAAGGAAGTACAACCTTGCTACTTTTTGCAAGTACCTTACGAACGACAATGGGCAACAAGGAAAAAATTTTAAACAACTTAAGGGCACGCTGATAATGAGTGTATCCTCCAAAAAGTTCATCGCCACCGTCTGCCGACAAGACTACTTTCATACCATTTTCTTTTGCCAACTGTGCAACACAAGCAGTGGGTATTCCTGACGTATCGGCAAAAGGCTCGTCATATATTGAATAGAAATCATTGAATAGGTTACGTGCCTCGTCAAGTTTTAATATTTTTTGTATATGATTTGTCTTTAGGTGTCCAGCTACTTTGTGGGCATACACGGATTCGTCAAAAGCCTGCTCCTCAAATCCAATCGTAAACGAATGAATACCTCCGTAATGTTTTTGAAGGATAGCTGCTAACAAAGAGCTATCAATGCCTCCGCTTAAAAAAACACCAACAGGAACGTCTGAAACCATGCGATATCGAAATGCTGAAATCAAAAGTGCATCAAGTTCTTCAAGCCAATCACCCTCGCTACGATTTAGAATTATCTGGTGATTTAAATTCCAATATTTTCTCTTTGTTAATCCTTGGCGTGTTATTTTGATGCAATGACCAGGTTCTAATTTATGTACAGATTTGAAAATCGAAAGATGATGTGGGATGAAGCCAAACCGAAAGAATAAAGAAACAGCATCTATGTCAATTTCCTTTTCTATTCCAAAAGCAGACAGTGCTTTCAACTCACTGGCGAAGTACAAAACTTTATTTTGGAAACTGTAGTATAAAGGTTTGACCCCAACCCGATCACGGAAAAGATAAATTTCATCGGTCTCCTCATCGTAAATGCTAAAGGCAAACATGCCAACGAAGCGGTCAACGCATTGTTCACGCCAACAATGAAACGCTTTAATCAAAACTTCTGTATCTGAATTGCCTTGAAAGGTGTATCCCTTTTTTTTTAGTTCTTCACGAACCTCAGCATAATTATAAAGCTCTCCATTAAACACAAGGATCAGACTTTCAAACCTGTAAGGTTGTGAACCTAATTCAGATAGTTCAATTATTGATAACCTTGTATGAATAAGGCCAACATCATTGCGGGCATAATGCTTCTGTTCATCCGGACCGCGATGAAATAGTCTGGCTATCGCAACAGCAATCTGTGTCTCATCCACCGTTGCATTATAAAATCCTGCTATTCCGCACATATAGCATAGTATTCAAAAGTATGATCGATTAGGATGATCATCTAAATAAAGAATTTCAACAATTGATTTTCAAACTCATCTGCTGGGAGATAAAAACCACCTGAATATTTTTCTTTCCCAGGTTGCCCAATCATAGCACTGTACTGAAAACCAAACATCTTCGCCAACAAGATGTAATGGTAAGGCAGATAACCCTGATCGGGGGGAGGGAACAATTCCAGGACCTTGCAACTACCATTTTGATAAACCAGGTTTGTAAGCCCCGCCCCGTGGATTCCTATCAAATACCGGGTTGATGAAAATAGTTGAATTTGCTCCGCCATAGAAAGTTGGTCAGTGTCAATCACCAAAAACCCAAGTCGCCTGGCAATTGTTTCTATTTCAATGCTATTTTCTATGAACCTAAGGCGTGCCTTGGCTCGGGTTATAAACACTTTGTTCTCTCCCGAACTATTTTTATTAATTACTACTAAAGAGGTGACTAACTTCCATAAATCAATCCGGTGGGTAAGCGGTTTGCAGAAAATGACAGATTCACATTGAATGTATTGTTTGTCTTGGACTATCCAATTCAATGATTGCAGCAATGATGAGTTTTCCAAAAAATATCGAAAGTATTCTTTACTCCATGTTTTTTTGGAAACAATAATGGGAATGTTCTTGATAGCAATGCCATTTTGCTGTAGGAAAAATAGCTTTCCAAGAACATCATTGTAAAAATGGAAATAGTTTTCCTCGCCCGTGTCCCGAAGCGAAATCGCTTTTTGAATCGCCTGAGTTTCCTTGGTACCTAATAACTTAAAAATGCTTGGCTTCCGCTGAAACCAAGTACGGCTTACGCCCAGTGAATAATATAAAAGCCTATTGGAATTTACGATCGCCCAACCATACTCTGGCTCGACAATACAATTTTTATTGAACACCAATAAAAATTCTTCCTGTGTCCAATCGTACCACGATTGCATGTAGCCTCTCACTTTACCAATCAGTAAATCGTCAATTGAAATTCCTGATTCCCTGAAGGGATAGCCCTTGCGGTTAATAATAAATTCCTCAGGAGCGATTTTAAATTCTGGGTACAGAATCCTATCAACAGTAAGTATCTTTATTTTGTTGTATGTAAGAAAGGCATCCTTTAGAAAAGGAACTGGGAGGGCTCTTTTTAGGATATCCTTAATGAAGCTCATTGACGATATTCTCAAGGCTCATTTTGTCAAACGTTCTTTTCAATCCATCATCCAGTGAAATCAAAGGTCTTCCAAGGATAGATCTCATCTTTGTATTATCAGGCATTCTCCGGGTCATATCTCCTTCTTTAAGGGCAGGCAAAAAAACAATTTTTGACGATGATCCGGTTAACGAAATAACCTTTGAAGCGAGCTCCTTTACTGTGATCTCAATATCATTTCCCAAATTCATTACCTCATTCACGCACAAATCATTTTGCAAGCAAGCTAGGGTTGTTTCTATGTTATCATCAATGTAGCAAAAGGTCCTTGATTGCGAACCAATTCCATAGATAGTTATAGGTTCGTTAAGAATGGCTTGTTTCAGGAATTTTGTTACGACAAAATCCTCGCTTTGCCTAGGACCATAGGTGTTAAAAAAACGAAATACCGTATAGGAAAGGTCAAACTCTTTATGGTATGATCGCAGAAATGCTTCTCCAACATTTTTAACAATGGCATAGGGGAGCCTGCTGTTGAGGGGAGTAGTTTGCTCATTTTGAGGAAACTCGACCGGTTCACCATACACCTCAGACGAGGATGAGTAGAAAACACGTTTCACGCCTGTGTTCTTACTAAGATCCAGTATGTTTTTAATTCCTTGTATGTCGTTCAAAACCATAACGGGGTTTTCCAGCGTACGCTGCACCCCTACCATCGCTGCATAATGAAATACGAAATCAAATTTATAAGCGAGGATTATTTGACTGATTTCTGAATAACTATTTACATCTGCTTTGATAAAGGTAAAATTGGGTTGCCCATCGTTTGGCAGTTTAGTTTTACTACCAGTTAACAAATTATCAACCCCAACCACCTGATAGGTTGGATAAGTCAACAATTTATCCACCAAGGCACTTCCAATATTACCCGCTGCGCCTGTTACTAGAATTTTTGTCATTTCAGCAGGCTGTTTTTTATTGATGCCATAAATCTTTTACTCCCTAAAATTAATGGATGAGTTAGAAACGCCCTCATTCCCCATCGCCAAACTTCGGTCCGTTGTTTTTGTTCAGCAAAGGAAAGCATGAAAAAAGTATAACGCTCTGCCACAAATCGGTTGAATTGTCGGCCATAGTTGTGTCTGACTATTGGATCAATCCGTAGTCGCTCAATAAACAATTGATCGCGGGCCACTACTTTTTCAGCTGCAATAGTTCGAAGGCTGCGTTGGTCATGGTTGATTACTGAACTTGTAATCTCGTTTGAATAATGGAGCGTGAACCTGCTTATGAGCCTTATCCAAAGTTCCCAGTCTTCCGATGATGCTAACGTGCGATCTTCTACAAAGGGAAAATTCTCGGTTATATCCTTTCGTAAGAATACACCATTGCAACTTAATCTATTGTCATACAATATCACTTCCCTAATTTTATCATTGAAATCATTCACTTGTTTAATGAGGGTACCATCTTCAAACTTAAAATCATACCCCCGCTGAAAGAATTCCGGTTCTCTATGTTGCCTAAGGAATTTGTGGGCAATACGCAAGTGATTACATGATGTCATCAGAGTCAAAAAAATTAATGTATTGGCCTTTGGCGGCCGCGGCACCAAAGTTGCGGGCTGCGCCACG
>JANOQB010000439.1:0-1935 GCA_031422215.1 Cytophagales bacterium
TATATCGTTGGTGGATTCGGAGACCAAGCAACCTGTGGATGCAGCCGTGTTGCTTGAAGGCAAGGACAAAAGTTTTGTGAAGACCAACAATGCCGGAAAAGGTAAGTATGAATTTGACATCTCTGCCACCACAAAAAAAGACTATCTGCTATACCTTGAAGCGGACGGTTATGTTTTTGAAAACATCACGTTGCCACTCAAGGGTGCCTCAGAAGGTGCAGCCGCAGAAACACGTACCATTCAAATGCGAAAAATAAAAGTTGGCGTGGTGTCCGTCCTTCGCAATATTTATTTCAATAGCGGCCAAGCCACCTTCAAGAAGGAATCGTACGATGAGTTGAACAAACTCTTGAGCATGATGCAGGGAAATGAACAGATAAAAGTTGAGATTGGCGGGCACACCGACAACATTGGTGGAACAGCCTTTAACAAGCAGCTATCGAAGCGAAGGGCCGATGCCGTAAAAAAATACCTTGCTTCAAAAGGGATAGCCGCAGCCCGTGTAACATCCGTTGGCTATGGCGAAAACAAGCCCCTGGCAACCAACGATGATGAACTTGAAGGGCGTGAACTCAACAGAAGAGTTGAGTTCATAGTTACAGGAAATTGATCTGAATTATTTTTAACATTTGGCGGTCGCAATTTGTTTCTACCTTCGTCCGTCCTTTTAATTCCAAATACATTGACAGTAGTTCCATACAAAGAAGACCGCAGCGGAAAGAAGGCGCAGGTTGCGCGCATGTTTGATTCAATCAGTGGTAATTATGATTTCCTTAATCATTTTCTTAGTGCAGGCATTGATATCCGGTGGAGAAGAAAAGCCATCAAGTTGTTGGCGGACGGCAACCCAAAACTTATTTTGGATGTGGCCACCGGCACGGGTGACTTTGCCGTGGAAGCACTTAGCCTCCATCCTGATAAGGTAATTGGTGTGGATATTTCTGAGGGCATGCTGGAAGTGGGCCGAAAGAAAATGAAGGAACGGGGATTTGATCCTAAAATAGAATTAATGTCGGGCGATTCGGAAAATCTTCCCTTCGAAGAAAATAAATTTGATGCTGTGATCGTTGCCTTTGGTGTGCGAAACTTTGAAAACTTAGAAAAAGGCCTGGCCGAAATGCGCAGGGTATTGAAGCCCGGAGGCCGCATGGTGGTTTTGGAGTTTTCGAAACCAAAAATGTTCCCGGTTAAACAATTGTACAACTTCTATTTTAGGTTCATTTTACCTAAAATTGGAAAATTGGTTTCGCGTGATCCGGCTGCTTACACGTATTTGCCCGAATCGGTGGAAGCATTTCCGGATGGAGATAAATTTATTCATATTCTTGACCAACTTGGTTTTAAAAACACTGCATGCAAGCCACTGACCTTGGGGATAAGTTCGCTCTACACAGGAATAAAATAATTCTCCTGGTTGCTTTGATAAGCTTGCCGTTAGTTTCTAACGGCCAGGTGTTCAAATGGACAAAGCAGCACAACCCAAACTATGACGAGCGCCTGATCAGCTATGGCTTCATGATTGGCCTGCACACCACGGCCTACCAAGTAACATATGCCGATCAGTTTGTTACCGCTAAGTTTGATACCGTGCATTCGGTGATGGCCGAATTTTCACCGGGCTTCTCGCTGGGATTTTTGGTCAACTATCGTTTGAATGAATTCGTGGACTTACGCCTAATGCCCAAGGCAGGTTTCTACACACACAAACTCCGCTACACCTATACCGATGAGTCCACCGCTTCGCAGTTTGTGGAAACAACGCATGTGGAGTTGCCGCTCCTGCTAAAATATAAATCCATGCGCAGGGGCAACGTGCGCATGTACATGGTTGGCGGCATCACTCCAGGGTTTGAACTTTCGGGCAAAAACGAAATACAATCATCCTCGGCTGCGTTGCCAATCCGCAAAAGCAATGTGCAATTGGAAGGAGGCATC
>JANOQB010000440.1:0-2495 GCA_031422215.1 Cytophagales bacterium
GATTTGATCAACAAACTCAACGAGCTATCGACAAAGCTCAATGTGCGGATAATAGATTACTCTGAAGGAGAGCCGAAAGAAATTTTGCGATGAAACCGTCTAAAAAATAAAACCCTATGGCAACCAACAAAGAACCGGAAAATCATGCCTCTACATCTACGACCTTGATGATATTGACAGGGGTGTTTTGAAACTACTGATAAAGGAATCGGTGGGAGCGATTAAGAAAGCGTATGGAAAGAAATCATAGGATTTTATGGCAAAGTTTTTTTCGATATTGCGCTAATTCATGCTACAAGACTATCTAAAGAAAATAGCTGACACAACAGCTCAAGGCGATGCCCGCGAGAAAAGCTATTATGTCCATCTGGCAGCTTTGATAAATTCTTTTGCCGAAAGCATTGGCCGCAAGAATATTCAAATCACCATACTGCCAAAGAAAACGGAAGCGGGTAACCCCGACTTTCGGATTTGGGACGGACAGCAATCCATTGTTGGCTACATTGAAGCCAAAAGACCAAGTGAGAATTTGGATGTCATAGAAAACGGTGATCAACTCAAACGCTATCGGGGCGTATTCCCAAATTTAATCTTAACCGATTTTTATCAGTTTCGCCTCTATCGCAATGGACAACTGATAGACAAAGTATCTATTGGCCGTGCGTTTATCGCCAAAAAATTAAAGACAGTTCCGCCTGTTGAAAACGAAGAAAAGTTTTTTGCGCTGCTCAACAAATATTTTTCTTTCACTCTGCCCAAAGTTTTTACGGCCGAGTCGCGTGCCTCTGAACTGGCCAAAAGCACACGCTTTCTGCGCGATGAAGTGGTAACTGTTGAACTTGAAGAAGAACAAAAAGGCAAAGGTCCGCTCTATGGTTTTTATACCGCCTTCAAAAAATATTTGATAGCCGATTTAAAAGAAGATGGTTTTGCCGACATATACTCGCAAACCATCACGTATGGTTTATTTGCTGCCCGTACCCGTGCCAATGGAAACTTCAACCGGAGGGTAGCCTATGAACTTATCCCACCCACCATTGGCATCTTGCGCGATGTGTTTCAATTTATTTCGCTCGGCAAACTTCCTTTGCCCTTGGCGGTGATCATTGATGACATTGCCGAAGTACTTCAAGCGGCCGAGGTGAGCAACATCCTGCATAAATATTATCGCAAGGGAAAAGGCGAAGACCCGATCGTTCACTTCTACGAAACCTTCCTGAATATTTACGACCCAGCAACACGAGAGAAGCGTGGCGTTTATTACACACCGGAACCCGTGGTGAAATATATTGTACGTGCCATCCACGATTTGCTGAAAACACATTTTGATTTACAAGATGGCCTTGCCAGCAAGGAAGTGACGCTGCTTGATCCCGCTGCCGGCACGCTCACCTTCCCTGCCGAAGCCATCAAACTGGCGGTAAAAGAATTTACCGAAAAGTATGGCGATGGTGGCCTCAATCAGTTTTTTCAAAATCACATCCTCAAAAATTATTATGCTTTTGAGTTGATGATGGCACCTTACGCCATTGGCCACATCAAGATCAGCTTTTTGCTGGAGGAGTTGGGTTATAAAATGAAAGAGACCGACCGCTTCAAGCTCTACCTCACCAACACGCTGGACATGGAAGACCTGGCCCAGACAGAGATACCTGGCTTGGAAAGTTTGAGTGAGGAAAGCCACCAGGCTGGAAAAATAAAAAGGCACGACCCTATTTTGGTGATACTGGGAAACCCGCCTTATAGTGGAATCTCTGGCAACATTAATGAATGGACTGAAAAGCTTTTGAAAACCAATTTAGATGGTGCTCAAAGTTACTATGAGATTGATGGCAGGAAACTCGAAGAGAAGAAACTTTGGTTACAGGATGATTACGTAAAATTCCTCCGCTTCTCGCAATGGAAGATACATAAGGCGGGGCATGGCATAGTGGGCATGATTACCAATCACAGTTATTTGGATAACCCCACTTTCCGTGGCATGCGGCAAAGTCTGATGAGCACCTTCAACGAAATTTATATCATTGACTTGCATGGGAATGGATTGAAAAAAGAGACAACCTCGGAAGGTGGCAAAGATGAAAATGTATTTGATATCCGGCAGGGCACTGCTATTGCCATCATGATAAAAAAGAAAGGCGTTAAAGGCTGCAAAATTGTTCAGCGCGACATCTATGGGCTGCGCGAAACGAAGTATGATTGGCTGGGAAAACGGGAGTTCAAGAAGAAGGACTATGAAACACTAAAACCTGAAAGCCCCTGGTATTTTTTTATTAAGCGAGACACAAAGGCCATTGAGCATTTTAATAAATGGCCGAACATTTCAGATATCTTCCCTGTAAATAATGTTGGTTTAGTTACGGCCCGGGATCATTTTGCACTTGATTATGATTTGAAAACGCTTGAAGCGAGAATTAGGCAATTCAGGAATATAAAAGTTGGTGATGAAATTATCAAAGAGGCCTATAAATTAAAGGATACGTCCACCTTCAAAC
>JANOQB010000441.1:0-4468 GCA_031422215.1 Cytophagales bacterium
TAAAATTTATTGCCGTTCCCTCCGGCTTCACCGGCTCGGCAGGCAAGGGCGATGTGCTGTCGGCCAAAAGCACCAAAGTTGAAATATTGAATGGACGTACGGGTGATAAAATAGCGGAAGTGCGAGGGCATTCCAATACCGTGAAAGCCATCGCCTTCAGTTCCGATAATACCTGGATGGCAACGGCAAGCGCAGACAACACCATCAGGATTTGGGGCACAAAAGATTTTAAGGAGCAATTGAAGATTGATGGCATGCCCGTTACGTATTCAAGCGGGTTCACCAAACTCGTGGTCTCGCCCGACAATGCCAGGTTATATGCCATCGGCTATCAGGGCCCTGTTCAAGTTTATGAAGTTTCCAGTGGAAAATTGCTTACCCAAATTAATGTTTCAGATCAGGGGACAACCCACCTGGCCATCAGCGACAACAACAAATATTTGGCTGTTGGCCATGGGAAAACAGATTTGAGCCGTGGCAATGTAAAAGGGCAAAAGATAGGCTCAGTAAAAGGAAAATCCATTGGCATGTACCAAGCCATTTCCGTATATGAAGCAGCCACGGGCAAAGAAATAAAATCGGTGAACACAGGCTCGGCCTTTTTGCAGGCCTTAGAATTTAAACCTGGATCTTCGCGCCTTGTGACTGCCGATTTTAATGGCGGTCTTAAAGAGTATGATTTCCCAAGTGGCAACCTGGTGAAAGAATACAAAGGCCATAGGTCGCATATCAAATCCATTGCCTTCAATAAACAAGGCACACAACTAGTAAGCGGCAGCATGGACGGCACCGCACGGTTGTGGAATACCGAAACGGGCGAAGAAGTGGCGAGCTACATCACTACGGACTCCCTGAACTTTGCCGCAGTAACCAAAGACAACTTTTACTACTGTTCCAAAGACGCGATTCAGAAAATCCATTTTGTGCGTGGCGACAACGTTTTCTTGTTTGAGCAATATGATGTGAATTTCAACCGCCCCGATTTGGTGCTGGAAAAATTGAATGGTTCACCTGAATTGATAATGGCCTATAGGAATGCATATAAAAAAAGGATTTCAAGAATGGAATTGACAGAAGCTGATTTAAAACTTGACCAACCAAACCCTGAACTTACCTTAAGCCAATTGCCGCAGGAAGTCTCCACACAAAAAGCAAAAATTATTTATACAATTTCGGCCACAGACCCCAAGAATAAATTATCAACCATTCAAGTATTGATTAATGATGTGCCTGTGTTTGGCACGGATGGTATTTCTGTAAGGGCACTGAACCAAACTTCGGTGCAAAAAGAAATTGAAGTGGAATTAACGTATGGACAAAACCTGATAACCACTTTCGTGACCAACGATAAGGGGCTGGAAAGCGGACGCCAATCGTTTGAGCTGTTTTATGAAGGCGAAATAGCCAAGCCCGATTTGTACTTCATAGCGATTGGAGCTTCGGAATTTGAACAGGGGTTGAAACAGCCACAGCTCAACCTCAATTATGCTTCCAAGGATGCCACCGATGTGAGTGCTGCCTTCAAAACCAAAGCCGATCTGTTTGCCAACATCTATAATTTTTCATTGACCAACCAACAAGTCACCTTGTCAAACATCAATGGCCTTCGTGCCGAGCTTATAAAGACAAAGCCTAACGATGTGGTCATCGTATTTTTTGCCGGCCACGGGCTTTTGGATAAAGACTTGAACTATTTCCTTTCCACCTACAACGTAAATTTTAATAACCCCGCAGAAAACGGTTTGCCCTATCACGAATTATCGGGCCTGCTCGACAACATTGCTGCACGGAAGAAACTTATTTTTATTGATGCGTGCCATTCGGGCGAAGTAGATAAGGAAAGTGTTTTATCCGTTGCTGCCAAAACCGAGAAGCCAAAGGAAGGAATGGTTTTTCGTGCGGTAGGCAATAAAGCCATCCAAGGAAAAACAGGATTGGAAAACTCGCTTGAGTTGATGAAACATCTGTTTGCAGATTTAAGGAAGAGTTCGGGCACCACCATCATCAGTGCAGCGGGCGGCACCGAGGTGGCCATCGAAAACGATGTCTGGAAAAATGGTGCTTTCACATTTTGTTTGTTGAATGGCCTAAAGAGCAGCAAGGCCGATTTGAACCATGACGGAAGCATTATGCTTTCAGAACTAAAGGAATACATGTATAAAGCTGTCCCTGAACTTACCCATGGCACACAGCAACCTACTTACAGAAGTGAAAATATAAGAGGGGATTTTAGGATTTGGTAAGGGGAAGGATTTAAGATTTGAGATTTGAGATTTTCAATTCACTTCCAATGGAAGTACGAATTACGAATTAAGATTTTTGAATTTTGAAGGAGCTGTTGCCTCGCAATTTCAACATTCGTACTTCATACTTCAAACTTCATGTCAACGAAAATTTTCATAACAAAACATCGAAAATGGATTCTTGTGCTGGCGCATACGCTTGCATTAATATGGGCAACGTATTATTGGCTTAACCTTCCCTACACGTACGAGAACGAAGGCAAGATAATCTCCTGGTCTTCCATCATAAAGAATATTGTGCTTGGGCTGGAGGATAAGCCCGCGAAAGAAAACTTTCTGTTCATCAACACCAGTTACGAAAAGGCCTTACTGCCAAAGTTGGACGAATATGGTTTTGAACTGGGCACGGAACCGATAACCAATCGGCAGAGCCTGGCAGAATTTTTTCGGAAAGCGTCTCTATTCAATCACCACCAATTTATTGTGTGCGATGTATTTTTGGAAAATAAATCCGACCAAGATTCACTTTTGCTGGCTACCGTGCAGGCCACTAAGCATGTGCGCTTTCCTTATCACAGACAAAATGGGGAATTTTTAAAACCCATAGTTCCGGTGCCGATGGCCTTTTCAGATTACGATTCTGACTTCGGAAATTTTCTAAAATATTCCTTTCTGCAATACGATACCTGCCACACCATTGCGCTTGAGATGTACCAAACATTGGACAAAGGCGTGTATCATAAAACTTTTTGGGGATATTGGAAAGACGGAAGCCTGGCGTTAAATTCTTTTATCATCGAGTTCCCCATCCGTCAGTTTGATATTTTTCGCAACGACTCGCTGGGCTATAACTCCATGCATGTGCTCGATTTTCTTAGTCAGCCCGATTCGATGGCCGCTGAAATATTAAAAAATAAAATCGTGGTATTGGGCGATTTTCTTGAAAGCGATATGCACCAAACCATTTACGGTACCACCGCAGGGCCGCTAATCCATTTGGATGCCTACCTCAACTTGAAACAGAACCGGAACAACCTGAGCGTTTGGTTTTTTCTTTATCTCTTTGTTTTCCATTTTATGTTTTCATACGTCCTATTTTTTGACAGCAAAATTTTTTCCTTCGGCTGGGCCATGAAATTGAAACACAGTCGCTGGGGCGGATTTTTATTTGACTACTTGAAGTATGCCTTTTTCCTTTTGCTGATGTCCGTGGTTTCATTTCTGCTGTTCGATGTGCATTTGAACGTGCTGGTCATCAGCCTCTATTTTAGTTTGGTGGAATATGGAATTGAATTTGTCGAGTATCGTAAAAAATTAAAAACCCAAAACCCATGAAAACGAAAACTGTTCTACTCACTCTCTTCGTACTTTTTATTTCGCGGTCTTTGTTTGGCCAGGATTATTATGTGCTTCAGGTGAAGGGCACCGTGAAGAAAGCGAGGACAGGCGCAACGATAAAAACCAAAGATGTAATCAAAGCCGATGACCAGCTTGTTTTCTCTTCGCCAACGGATGCCGTGGCAGTGGTGAGCCCAAAATCAGGGAGGTTTATTTTAAAGCCGGGAAAATCTGTTAAAGCCAACGAACTAATGAGCTATGTTAGAGACGCCCTGAACCCGGGCAGCACCAGGCTGAGTACCCGGAGCGGTTCGTTGAACAACATGCTGGATTTAAAAGTTTTTTTTCAACAACCATTACTGTTTTTGCCGGAACTTCAATATCCGGTGAACGCTCAAAATTTTCCCATCAATGAAAAGAATTTTTTCTTCATCCAGTTTCAATACAATGGTGATGAAATCAACAAACAACTAAAAATCAATGACTCCAGTTTGTTAATTATCAATAGGAAAGACCTGTTCAAAGTTGATGGCAAGTCGGTAGTTGAAACGGAAGCTAAAGGCCTTGCTTTACATTATTATTCAAACTCTGGGCCAATAGCTGTATGCTTGCTGTCGTTTAATCTGGCCAATCTTGTCGTGGTGAGAAGCGAAGTGGATGTATTGGTTGAAGCCCTTGGGCAGTCAGAAAAAAATCAGGCAAAAATCCAGAGCGAAATTTTGAATTACCTGAGTGAGCAATATGGCAAAGTAGATGGCGATAATTTGAAGCGGTGGATGAAACAAAATTAGAAGAGGAAAACCGCCAGTCGTGAGAAGTTAAACGGGAATGTTCAATGCAAGTGAGCCTTTCAAAATACAAATTGAACGGGCCCAGTTTGAATTTTT
>JANOQB010000442.1:0-3279 GCA_031422215.1 Cytophagales bacterium
TTTTTAATTTTTTATTCATCAATCACTACCTCCGTGATCACCCCCAAGTCCACCAACGAGAGCACAGGAATCTCTGGGTCTTTCACTTCCTCCAACCACGCATATACATCTTCAACACTGGGTTTCATCAAGGATAGGTTATGTTGAACGATCCGGTAATAATTTGATTGAGATGATGTTTCAAATGTTTTACATAATCAGAGGCAAGCCATTCCAAGGTGTGAAGTGAAGGTGTTGTCCTTCCGGTATTACAATGGCGCAAGTAATTTTCAATGGGCATATTTCTAAGGATAGCAAATATTCTTTCGTTCACGAGCACCCACAGTTTGATCAAGTCAGCATCGGCCATACTTTGATAGTTGTTGGCCTTCACCCAAAAATCCTGGTCATATACAATGTTAGGTTCATGATCGTATTGCCCTACCACAAACCTTCTCAAGTTATTTTGCGCGGAGTCGATGAGATGGCCAAGCACTTCCTTTTTGCTCCACTTGTTTATGTTGGGCTTTGCATCAAACTCATGCGCAGGTATCGCTTGTATCTTTTTCGAAAAGACAGAAATTATTTCTTGTAGCTCCGAGGTCACATCCATCATAAAAATTTTTTCATTGTCAATTGTCCATTGTCAATTCTTTTCACCATTCTGCATTTGGGTCTATCTTGAACACTTCGCTCATTTCATCCAATAGCGGTTGAAGGTGTTCGCTGTGTTTTCCCGTCCTTCCACCCAAGTTTGGTATAATGATTTTTACATCCGGCAAATGTAAATTGGTTTGCGAAAGGATTTTTTCAATCTGCACCAGCCACTTCTCTTTTAGTTTCTGCTCGCCTTCAAATATTCCGCTTGCAATAATTTCATTTTCGTAAGGTGATTCTTCAAAGATGCCCAACGCAAAAGGCATTGCATACGCGAGGGCTTTCTGAAGCCGCTCTATGCTTTCGGGTGTGGCCGAGCCAAGTTGTTTTATCCATGTGTTGGCGTGCAGCGTGTGGTAGCGCAGTTCGCCACGGATTTTTACCGACAGTTGTGCAAAAGGTTCGTACGATGACCGTGTCAATGCTTCGAAGCGGATGGCTTCGGCAGTGTCATATAGAAAGTGCCTGATCAAACTGAAATCATATTCTGCGTTGGGCAATTCTACCAATAGGCAATTATGAAATTGGCTGGCATTGCGCGTGAACGCCACCGTGTCGGGGTCCTGCTCGCCCAACTCCTGGAGCATCGTGTAAAGGGCTAAGCTATGGCCAATCTTATCCTGCGCCATGGAAGAAAAGGCGATATCTTCTTCCAACAACGGCCCCATGCCGGTCCATTCCGAATTGCGATGGCCCAAGATGAGTTGGTCATCGGCCATTTTGTAGAGGAGTTCTTTAAGTGCGAGGGTGTTCATTAAATTTTATTCTGGATTTCTGATCTGCAATTTACGAAATACAACCCTTCAAGGATTCTAAACCCAAGAAAGGTTTTCCAACATCCTTCTACCTATTCGGCTGCAGCGAAACTCCCTGCACGCTTTGATATTTTCTTGGAAGCAATCCTTGGCGGTTGGCGGCCATCCACGCAAACGAAGCCGTGATCACCGCATTGTGTTTCAAATCTTCTTCCAGCACTTTATCATACACATCCATGTTGGTGTGATGGGTGCGTGTTGAGTATTCGATGGGGTCTTGTATAAACTGAAAGCCCGGCAGGCCGATGGCATCGAAGGGAACATGGTCTGTGCTTCCGGTGTTGCGGAGCGTAAGTGTGGAAGCTCCCAACTTTTCAAACGGCTTAAGCCATGCGCGGAAAATGTTTCGCACCCCTTCGTTGCCCTGCAAATAAACCCCGCGGTATTTGCCCGTGCCATTGTCCATATTGAAGTAAACGGAAAATTTTTGTGCCGCAGGTTTCAACACGATGGAATCGTACGGTTGGGTTTTGTCGAGGCGTTCGCCAAGTATGCGCTTTACATACGAGCGCGAACCTATCAGCCCTTGCTCCTCGCCACCCCACAGCGCAATGCGTATTGTTCTTCGGGGTTGAGTGTCCATGGATTTGATAATGCGCATCGCTTCCATCATCACCGAAGAGCCAGCACCATTGTCGGTGGCACCGGTGCCGCCATGCCACGAGTCCAAGTGTGCGCCTATCATTACAATTTCATCTTTCAAATCGGTGCCCGGAATTTCTCCTATCACATTAAAACCTTGTCCTGCTGGAGTGAATTCAGTTTCGAGGGCCAGTTCTAATTTTACGGTTGAGCCTAACTGAATCTGCCGCACCATTCTGTTGTAGTGTTCATCGGATACGATCACTTGTGGTAAAATTTTAGGAACATTTGCACTTTGCGCGCGCAACCGTTTTGCTTGTGGAATTTCAGGAGGGTAGGGGATTGTAGCTGCACCAACCAGCAAGGTTCCGTCTTCAAGCCGTGCGGCAGGGCTTGGCTCAAGTACGGCCAACGCTCCTTCCTTCAAACAAAATTCCCATTTGGCAAACGCCAACTTTTGTGCTTCGCGGTTTCCACCACCAAAGCCGCCTTGTCCACCCTCAGGCTGAGCACCTGCATTGGCCATTGTTAGCAGTGTTGAGTCGTGCAAACGTTTAGCATCGGCAACAAACCCTGGCTTAACGGGCACCGGTGGGCTGAACAAAATTATTTTGTCTTTCAGTTTGCCTTTGTAGTTGGCAAGGTCTGCTTCTGTTTTAACATCCAAATAAATTGCTTCGGTAGCCACCGTTCCTTTTATGCCGGGCGTCCATGCTTTGGGGTGGGCAATGATGGGGGCATACACAGGCTCCAAACTTTGAAGCGTAAATTTCTTTAGCTCCCAGCCACGGCCAAATTCTTCGCCCCAATAATCAAGGTGTACATTTTGAAGTCCGTAGGATTCCAAAGTAGCTTTTGCATAGTCGGCAGCTTTTTTGAAGTTGGGCGAGTTGGTGAGCCGTGGGCCATACACTTCGGTGAGCATGCTCAGGTTGGCCATCAGTTTAGATCGCTTAAAACCTTCTTCTTTTATTTTGTTGGTGGTGGCCGTGTCAAGCGGTTCAGGTTGTTGGGCATAAGCGGACAAACCAAGGCAAAGGAAGATCAAACAGAAATGTGTTTTCATATTTTTGGATTAGTGTGCCGAAGGTAATAGCGGAATAGGCAATGAAGGCTACCGTTCATTTAAAAGTTTAATTTGGAGTTTGTCAAGTTATTAAAAATCCACTTTATCCAATGATAACTTTATTGTTCAGCTTTTCGATTGGTACTTTTTTGTCTTAACACAAAAAAGTACCCAAAAAAA
>JANOQB010000443.1:0-2270 GCA_031422215.1 Cytophagales bacterium
GCCAGAACTTATCTCGCTTTTGAGGTTGCATTGGTAATCTTCGCGCAGCAACAGTGTGATAGTTGTGCGTTGGGCTATTGGCATCTGCAACACCATCGACCCGGAGTAATCGGCAATGCCGCCCATTACATCCAACCGACCAGGTGCGGAGGCAATAATATATTTTTTTGTCATGCCAAGCGGGGGCTCCATCATTCTAAATTCAAATTTGAACATCGAATGACGATTAACGAAGTTTGAATGATGAAGTTAAAAATCATTTCATTTAGTAACTTGAAAAAAATTGCATAGAATATGGCCAAAGTAAGAAAGAAAAAAGTGGATGATGTTATCATTCAACAAGCATTGGAAGAAGAGCATCGCATACGCAAAGCCTTCAAAGATAAAGATTGGGCAGAGATAAAGAGTTCAGACTCGTGGATGATTTTCAAAGTAATGAGCGAGTTTGTGGAGGGCTTCGAAAAGCTCGCCAAGATTGGCCCGTGCGTTACCATTTTTGGCTCTGCACGAGTGAAGGCCAATCACCCGTATTATAAAATGGCCGAAGATATTGCTGCAGAGTTGGTGCACCACGGCTATGGGGTTGTAACGGGCGGTGGGCCGGGTATCATGGAGGCGGGTAACCGTGGGGCGAAGCGGGCCGGTGGCAAGTCGGTAGGCTTGAACATTTATCTGCCGCACGAGCAGAAAGGAAATATTTACATCGATGCCGACAAGCTGATCACCTTCGACTACTTCTTTGTGCGCAAGGTGATGTTCATAAAATATTCGCAGGGCTTCATCATCATGCCCGGAGGTTTTGGCACCATCGATGAACTTTCGGAAGCACTAACACTCATCCAAACAAAAAAGATTGGCCGCTTTCCCATTGTGCTGGTAGGAAAAAAGTTTTGGGGCGGGTTAGTTGAATGGATAAAAAAAACATTGCTGTCAGAAAAAATGATCAGCGAAGAAGACCTTGATCTTTTCAACGTGGTGGACACACCAAAAGAAGCAGTGAAAGTGATTGACGACTTCTATGCCAAATATTTATTGTCGCCAAACTTTTAACCGCACAATTTCAAATGCAAAAACTCTTAGGCTATCTCGCACCACTTTCCATTGGCTTGCTGCTGGTGTATGTTATGTTCGATCAATCTGCGGGCAGCAAAAACAGCGACAGGGAACCGGAACAATCGCTCGACCCAATAGCGGTACAAGAATCGGGTCAACCGTTTGTAGCGGTGTCTTACGATTTGCCCGAGAAGATTTCGTTGGCCGGAGAAGAGGCTCCTCTGCAAGTGCCCGATGTGATGGAGCGGCTCGACCGCGAACTGCAAGTGAATATTTATTTGCAGAGCAGCACCTTGTTTTTATTGAAGCGCGCCAACCGGTGGTTGCCACGCATCACCGAAATACTAAAAGCAAACAACATCCCCGAAGATTTTAAATATCTTCCCCTCATTGAAAGTGGTTTGGTGAATGGGGTTTCGCCCAAGCAAGCAGTAGGCTATTGGCAAATACTGGAGGCAAGCGGAAAAGAACTTGGCCTTGAAATAACCAAAGAGGTGGATGAGCGGTACGATCCGATAAAGAGCACTGAAGCGGCCTGCAAATATTTGAAGAAGGCGCACGATAAATTTGGAAACTGGACTATTGTGGCCGCCTCGTACAACCGGGGTGTGGCCGGCATCAACAGCGACTTGAAAGAACAAAAAGTTACCAACTATTACGATGCGCATTTGAATGAAGAGACATCGCGCTATGTGTTCAGGCTGCTGGCCATCAAAGAAATTTTTGAGCACCCCGACAAGTATGGGTTCAAGTTAAAGCAAGATCACCTCTATCATCCTGAGCCAATAAAACAAGTGGAGGTTACGGAAACCATTAAAGACCTGGTGGCATTTGCGCAAGCGCAGGGAAGCAATTACAAATTGCTCAAGCGCCATAATCCGTGGCTGCGGCAAAACAAACTTACCGTGAAGAAAGGCAAAAAGTACCTGATCGAATTGCCCGCCTAAACTATTACCTCAGGCATCTTGTTATTTGCATGCATGCACCAAGTTTGTCGCGTAGAATACAACTAAATCAATTTTAAATCTTGAATTTTGAATCTAATACCAAACCCATGGAACACACGTACTACAACCCGGCCGACCTGAAAAAATTTGGAAACATTGCAGAATGGGAGCCTAACTTAGCTGCCAAATTTTTCGATTACTATGGCGAGGTGTTTAAAGTGGGCGACCTTACTGCACGCGAGAAATCGTTGATAGCCCTGGCCGTGGCGC
>JANOQB010000444.1:0-2036 GCA_031422215.1 Cytophagales bacterium
ATATATATAGCGTCATAAATTTTGCAGCATCAGAACATGTTTTGATTTAGTTCAAATTCATTAGCGGCAGACCCGCCTGCCGCGAATATTTTCTATACAGTCAAGGGAATCCTACCCATTTATTTCGCTTTATATTTATAAGGCAACCTCAAAAATAATTTTGCCGTATAAAATCTAACATAGAAGAACTATTCTTCGAAGCACCATTAACTTAACACCGCGCGGCTTGCAGTACCAAACCATCCCCTTTGCCAAGTATAATGCACTAAGTGCGCCATGTTCTTAACGCCCAATTTTGTTAAGATGTTCCTGCGGTGGGCATGCACCGTGTGCTCGCTTATAAAAAGTTGAAAGGAAATCTGGCGGGTGCTCATTCCTTCCGCAATCATCTTTACGATTTCAATTTCCCGTGGGGTGACTTGTAGCTGTTCCATAGATATAGACTTTTTGGGTTTGTAGTGTTTTATGATCAAACCGGGGGCAGGTCACCCTTTTGGGGGATAAAAATATTTTTATCTTTAGGACATCTCCAAAACTCCGTGTACCCTTCTCTTCTGGAGAAGGGGGAGGGGTTGAGGTGATAAAAGAAAGGTTTTAGAGATGTCCTTTAAATAATATTTTAAAATACCCCTGTTGCATGGTTTACCTTTTCCCAGTTTTTTCACTAACACATGGATAGCACGATAGCCAATATACGGGCGGAAGGGAAAGAAGCATTGGCCGATCTGTACAAAAGCCACCGCTCAGCTTTTTTGAACTGGATCATGAAGTTTGGCTGCACGCGCGAAGAAGCAAAAGATTCATATCAGGCAGCAGTGCTCACCTTTTATGAAAACGTGGTGAGTGGAAAATTGACGGTGTTGGACAGCAGCACAAAAACGTATCTGTTTGCCATTGGCAGGAACAAAATTATGGAGATGAAAAGAGCCTCGGGAAAATTGTCAGGGATGGGATTGCTGGAGGATAGTTTGCCGGATGTGCCGGAGGAAGAAACAGTGGCCGACCCGCAGCAGTTGAAACACGTGACTCTGTGCTTAGAGAAATTGGGCGAGCCTTGTGCCACCCTGCTAAAAGAATTTTACTACCACTGCCGCAGCATGGAAGAAATAGCGAAGGCATTGGATTATAAAACCACCGACTCGGCCAAGAACCAAAAGTATAAATGCTTAGCTCGGTTGCGAAAATTGTTTAATGAAGAAAAAATTGCTTTTCGATAATGGAGGAAGAAAAAGACATAGCACTCATTACGGCTTACTTGGAAGGCACCCTTACGGGGAATGACAAGAGTACCCTGGAAGAAAGGCTGAAAGAGGAACCAGGCTTGCAAAAAAACCTTGATGACTTGAACATTTTGAAAGCTGGGATACGCCACGCAGCTCACGAAGAAATGCGGGCCGAACTTCAGAAGTTGGAACACGAACTATCAGCCAGCGAAACCTCAAAGCCTTTGTTCCAGAGCACGTGGCTTAAAGTGGCCGCTTCTGTTGCCATAGTAGCCGTGGCCGCGTGGCTGCTGTTGCCTTCGCGTCAAAGCATTACCGAGCAACTCTTTGCACAAAACTTTGAGCCGTACCCCAACGTGATCATGCCCACCGTGCGGGGGGGGCAAGCAACCGACTCCTCGCTGATGGCCCAAGGCTACCGCGCGTATGACCAACAGGATTTTAAAAAGACGATTGAGCTTTTTGAAAGCCTTGAGAAAAAGGACGAGGGCGTGTTGTTGTATTTAGGCAACAGCTATTTGGCAAGCGGTTCGCCCGAAAAAGCAATCCCGGTTTTTGAAAAGGTAATTATGGATTATGAAATATTTGATGAGCAGGCAGAGTGGTATTTGGCTGGAAGTTATTTGAAAGCGGGCGATGCCGAAAAAGCAAAAGAAGCCTTGCGAAAAGTGACTGCACGAGGACGATCGTATAAATCCAGAGCGGAAATTATTTTAGAGAAACTTAACTAAACCCAAATAATTTATGAAAATCAAGCTTCACTATCGCAGGGCCCAAAAGCTGCCCATTGAAAAGGGAATTTTAACATCGCCC
>JANOQB010000445.1:0-7200 GCA_031422215.1 Cytophagales bacterium
TGAGAAATCCAATTCATACGATTTCAAAATGTCGCTTAACACTTGCTGCGTTTCATCTACAGATTTATTCTCTACAAGGCTGCTTGCCGCCTCTGGCATTCCCCCCGAAATAAAGTATTGCTTAAATTTTTCTAGTAAACGGTTAAAGAAAATATCGGGAATGGGTTGTTGATAGTCTAATCCACGCACGTAACTGGCCAAGGGTGTATCGGCTCCCTCCAGAAACTCCAAAAAGGTAAGCGGATAAGCCTCCATGAACTCTACTTTCCCCACGGGAAAAGAGTCGTGGTTGTTTACTGTAATGCCCAGCAAAGACCCCGCACCAGCAATGGCATACTGCGGAGCATTCTCGCAAAAGTATTTTAATGCATTAAGAGCTGGCTTGCATTCCTGGATTTCATCAAAGATCAGTAATGTGGTTTCGGGTTTGATGGTGGTTCCATGCACCAGCGAAAGATTATCGAGCAAACGATGAACATCTTTCGTCTGCTCGAAGAATTGTTTCAAATCAGGCTGCTCATCAAAATTGAAATACGCCACGCTCTCAAAAGCCTGCTTGCCAAAAGTATTTAAGAGCGAGGTTTTGCCAACCTGCCGTGCACCCTTCAACAATAGAGGCTTGCGCGATTTCTTGGTTTTCCAGATGGCCAATTGGGTTTCTAAATCCCTGGTAAACTTCATTTTTCACATATTTAGTTACGAAAGTGTGAAAATTATCACATAATCGGAACTAATTGTGTGAAAACTGGTAGGGAATAGATTTTATGGCTAGCTCAACTTTGAAAGTACCTTCGCGCAATTTTCGCAACACCTCTTTGCCACGATCAACTTTCCAAATGTTCAAAACTTTTGGAAAGTTTGGCCACGAGGGTTATGCCACGCGTTTCGCGTGGTTGCTGCCATCATCGCGGGGAATTTGAAATATACCCTATGCAACACACCTCACCACACTTATTTTAATTTATCTACTTTTAAGTCTCTCAAAATTTGAAGTGCAGCCATCAGAAAAAATGCAACATTCAGTAATCTTTAAAAACTCCACGCTCTGTTACCAAAAATCCGGGCACGGAAAAAAAGTGCTCCTGCTCTTTCATGGCTTCGGCCAACACCGTCATGCCTTTGCACAGCTTACCGAAACGCTGGCTCCACATTACACACTCTACTCCTTCGATCTTTTTTTTCACGGTCAAAGCCAATGGGCCCTGGGCGAACGACCCTTAGAGAAAGCAATATGGAACGAAATCATGATCGATTTTTTATCCGAACATGAAATCAAAAATTTCAACCTCATGGGCTACAGCTTGGGTGGCAAGTTTGCATTGGCCACGTTGGAGTTGTTTCCCACACGGATCGATCACATTTTTCTGCTCGCACCCGATGGCATCAAAACAAATTTTTGGTATAGCCTTGCCACCTATCCACTTTTGCTGCGAAGGTTTTTTAAGAGCATGATCCTGAAACCGGGCCGCCTGCACACTGTCACTACCGTGTTGTATGCCCTTCGCATCGTGGATAATAGTCTGCTTCGCTTTGCCAAGTCGCAAATGGACACACAGGAAAAACGCGAACGGGTGTATTGCTCCTGGGTGGTATTCCGGCACCTTAAATTCAACATGAAAAAAATAGCGGGGATTTTAAATGGCAATACCATCGGGCTCACCATTGTGGTGGGCAAGCACGATAAGATCATCACCGAAAAAAATATGGAGCGGCTACTGCGTTACGTAAACGATCACCAATTAGAAATACTCGACACTGGGCACAACGGGGTAATTGACGGCAGCATACCTCTGTTAAAGAAGGCTATTGGCCTCTAAAAAAATTTATTACTTTTATGGAAAATAAAACTCTACCGCTATGTCAAAAGGAATGGACAAAAAAAAAGATGAGAAGAAGAAGCCCACAAAAACCTTGAAAGAAAAGAGGGCTGAAAAGAGGGCGAAGAAAGCCAACGGCTAACACAACCCACCTTATCAAAAAAAGACATCTGACCTTATTGGATCGGATGTCTTTTTTTTATGTCGAATAGTGTGATGATAATAATCCTACCCTTCAAGGGCTGCGCGGCATTAAAACCAAACTAAAGCCCAATGTGGTAACCAATACTGATTGACACGGGCAAAGGATCGGAGATCACAACCCCCATACTCCTGTACCGATTAATATCAGTTTGAAATGCGGCAGGCCGCGCAGGCAATAACAATTCTATATTGGTGTGCACTCCCTTATTGCGCTTTGATTTGATTTCAAAACCAAAACCCGCAGAAGGCCCATAATAGATTTTCTTCACATCCATTGCCCCGGTAATCCTCAACACGGCATTATATCCATACATGGCATAGACACACGGCACTACCCTCCTGTCCGGTGCTATCCGAAAAACACCACCGGCATTAAAACCTGCTCCTGCAAAATTATAGCCCAGCCCGGCAAGCAAGCCAAAATTCTTTTTCGGTAAAACCGTAACCCTTCCTCCAAGTCCGCCATAATCAACACCCAGCCCAAAACCAATATTTACTTTTTCTCCAGGCTCATCAAATTGTGCCTGTGCGCTGAGAGCCAAAAACAGGCTCACAAAAACCATCCATTTTTTCATAATGATGTGGGTTAGATTTTTAGTTTAGACATGGATTATTGCTAAAATTTATGGCGGCATGGCGAGGCGCCACCAGGCTATCCGTTCCAAGTCCGACCCGCGCACAAGTCCAACGCACTTCGGGCCTGCCTGCAGCAAAGGCAGGCTTTCCACTCCTATCCCTTGCCGAGGTCTCTCAGAAATAAGCATAGTATCAATTTTTAGGGCAAGGAAAATGTAGATATTAATCATTGATTTTCAAACAATGATGCGCGGAAAGGGCATTAAGTATTATTTTTGACCGTCTGAAAACGCAGCCTCATTCCATGATTTTATTCTTCCGCTCCTCCACCAACGTTATTTATGCCGTTGGCACAAAACAACCATTGCCACTTGCCGACCTCGACAAACTTATCTGGCTCTTTGGCAGTGCCACTCCAATCACCGAAAAAGAACTGAGCGGTTTATTTGTGGGCCCACGCAAAGAGATGGTAACACCCTGGAGCACCAACGCGGTGGAGATCACGCAAACAATGGGCATCAACGGCATCGGGCGGATTGAAGAATTTTTTCAATCTGAAAATGCAACACCCAGTTACGACCGCATGTTGCAGCACCTCTATCGCATCTTGGATCAGAACCTGTTTACAATCCATCACACACCCGAACCCATTCTTGAAATTGACGACATTGCAGCCTTCAGCGAAAAGGAAGGCCTTGCGCTAAGCCCGGAAGAAATTGAGTACCTGAACGATGTGCGCTGGAAGCTGGGCCGCAAACTTACCGACAGCGAAGTATTTGGGTTTTCGCAGGTGAACAGCGAACACTGCCGTCATAAAATTTTCAACGGCACGTTTATCATCGATGGAAAAGAAAAAGGATCAACACTTTTTCAACTCATAAAAAAAACCGCGAAGGAAAATCCAAACTATATTGTCTCGGCCTATAAGGACAATGTGGCGTTCATCAAAGGCCCGCGTGTAGAACAATTCGCTCCCGCACGGCACGATGTGCCCGACTATTTTAAAATCGAAGATTTTGATTCGGTGATTTCACTCAAGGCAGAGACCCATAATTTTCCTACTACGGTGGAGCCATTCAACGGTGCCGCCACCGGATCGGGCGGTGAAATACGCGACCGCCTGGCTGGGGGAAAAGGATCGTTGCCGTTGGCCGGATCGGCCGTGTATATCACTTCCTATCCGCGCTTGGAAAACGGAAGGCCGTGGGAGAAAAAAATTGAAGCCAGAAAATGGTTATACCAGACACCTGCCGAAATCCTGATCAAGGCATCGGATGGTGCCAGCGATTTTGGAAATAAATTTGGTCAACCGATGATATGCGGAAGCGTGCTCACCTTCGAACATGTTGAGCAGAACAAAAAATTTGGTTTCGATAAAGTGATTATGCTGGCCGGTGGCATTGGTTTTGGCAAAGAGAAAGACAGCCAAAAAGAACACTTGAAGGCTGGCGATAAAATTGTGCTGATGGGTGGCGACAACTATCGGATCGGTATGGGTGGTGCGGCCGTGTCGTCCGTGATCACCGGTGAGTTTGCCAATGCGCTGGAACTAAATGCCGTGCAGCGATCCAACCCCGAAATGCAAAAGCGTGTGATGAATGCCATACGCGCTATGGTAGAGTCTTCTGAAAATCCGATTGTCTCCATTCACGATCATGGGGCGGGCGGACATTTAAATTGCTTCAGCGAATTGCTGGAAGAAACGGGTGGCATCATTGAGATTGATAAATTGCCTGTGGGCGACCCAACGCTTTCGGCAAAAGAAATAATCAGCAACGAATCGCAGGAGCGCATGGGCATTGCCATCCACGAAAAAGATGTGGACATTTTGAAACGCGTATCCGACCGTGAGCGTGCGCCCATGTATGTGATCGGCAACGCTACCGGTGATCACCGTTTTGTTTTTGCCAATTCCAATAAAAGCATTTCGCCTGTTGACTTAGAATTGAAACATCTTTTTGGTTCTTCGCCCAAAACAATCCTCACTGACAAAACCATTCCGTCAAACTACAACGAAGTCACCTACAATGTAACGAAACTGCACGAGTACATCGGGCAAGTGCTGCAGTTGGAAGCCGTTGCCTGCAAAGATTGGTTGACCAATAAAGTGGATCGCTCGGTAAGCGGCAAAGTGGCCACGCAACAAACGTGTGGGCCTGTTCAACTTCCGTTGAACAATGTGTCGGTGATGGCGATAGATTTTCTCAGCAACAAAGGCATTGCCAACGCCATAGGCCATGCACCTGCCGCAGCATTGGTTGATGCAGCAGCTGGAAGCAAACTTGCCATCGCAGAGGCATTGACCAATTTAGTGTGGGCACCGCTAACATATGGATTGAAAGGAGTATCGCTGAGTGCCAACTGGATGTGGCCTGCAAAAAATGAAGGCGAGAATGCACGGCTCTATCAAGCAGTGGAAGCCGTGAGCGGGTTTGCCTGCCAGCTTGGAATAAATATTCCCACCGGAAAAGATTCTTTGTCGATGACACAAAAATACACTGACGGAGAAGTGGTTTATTCACCGGGCACGGTCATCATTTCGGCTGTGGCCGAAGTAAGCGACATACGCAAAACGGTTTCGCCCGATTTGAAACCGATAGCAGGTTCAACAATCCTCTACATCGATTTTTCAAAAGATGAATTGAAATTGGGAGGAAGCAGTTTTGCCCAGGTAACAAACGCTTTGGGAAAAGAAACCCCCACCATTACTGATGCAAACTATTTCAAATCCTGTTTCAGCGCGGTGCAGCAACTCGTGAACAAAAATCTTCTCCTTGCAGGCCACGATATTTCTTCTGGCGGATTGATCACCACGTTGCTCGAAATGTGTTTTCCATCAAACAATGTTGGGATGGACATCACGCTGAAACATCCTGACGACATCATCAAAAGGTTGTTCAGCGAAAATCCGGGCGTGGTTATTCAAGTTGAAAATCCGAAGGAAGTAATTGCACTCTTAAACGAAAATAAAATCACCTTCGAGAATATCGGAACAGTGACTTCAAGCAGAGAATTGTCAATTATAAATTATCAATTGTCAACCGCCCACTATAAATTGTCAATTGATGAACTGAGAGAGAAATGGTTTCACACCTCCTACTTATTGGATAATATTCAACGCCCGAAAGGTCACGCAGAAAAGAGAAAGAACAACTATTCCAAGCAACCCCTTGCCTACAAATTTCAACCGCGCTTCGATGGAAAGTTTTCTACGTATGGAATCAATCCGGCACGCAGAACACCGAGTGGTTTAAAGGCTGCCATCATCCGCGAAAAAGGTGTGAATGGCGATCGCGAGATGGCTTACTCTCTTTACCTGGCAGGCTTCGATGTGAAAGACGTGCACATGACCGATCTCGTTTCGGGCCGGGAAGATCTTTCAACGGTAAACATGATCGTGTTTGTTGGCGGGTTCTCCAACTCCGATGTGCTCGGCTCTGCCAAAGGGTGGGCGGGTGCCTTCTTATACAATCCCAAAGCGAAAGCAGCACTCGATAATTTTTATAAGCGCACCGACACGCTGAGCTTAGGTGTGTGCAATGGTTGTCAGTTGATGATGGAACTTGGATTGGTCTATCGCGAATTGCCTATCGACAAGCATCCGAAAATGCACCACAATGGTTCCGGAAAATTTGAGTCAGCGTTCATCAACGTAACGGTGCCAAAAAATAATTCGGTGATGCTGCAAAGTTATGAAGGCGCACAATTGGGTGTGTGGCTCGCCCATGGCGAGGGACAATTTAAACTACCAGCTTCTCTTTCTTATCAAGTGGCGGCCACTTACACCTATCCCGAATATCCGGGCAATCCAAACGATTCTGATTTTGCCGTGGCCGCATTATGTTCGCACGATGGCCGGCACCTGGCCATTATGCCACATATCGAACGTTCGCTCTTTGCCTGGAACTGGCCCTACTATCCAGCAGGAAAACAAAACCATGAAATCTCTCCGTGGATAGAAGCCTTTGTGAATGCGCGGGAGTGGGTGAAGGGGAAACCATAGTGCGGAATTGGATGAAGGCAATCCTACCCATTTTAAATCATTGACCGAGAGAGAACTAATTTGATAAATTAAACAGTTTTCACGTGAGTAACATAAAACTTTTTGAGTCAAAAAAAGTACGAACCCACTGGGATGAGGAAAAAGAATTGTGGTACTTCTCCATTATTGATGTAATTGAGATTCTTACAGACAGCAATAATCCAAGGAGATATTGGAGCGATTTGAAGCGCAAATTGGAAGAAGAAGGTTTTGGCCAGTTGTACGATATTATCGTACAACTGAAATTAGAAGCCAGCGATGGGAAAAAGTACCTGACGGATTGCACTGATACCCAAGGTCTTTTAAGAATTATTCAGTCTATACCATCTCCCAAAGCAGAACCGTTCAAACAATGGCTCGCTCAAGTAGGCTATGAGAGAATTGAGGAAGATCAAGACCCTGAATTAAGTTTCGACCGGGCCATGGAAACCTACTTGGCAAAGGGCTATTCCAAAAATTGGATCAACCAAAGACTTAAAAGCATTGAAGTTAGAAAAGAGCTTACAGACGAATGGGAAAACCGAGGAGTTAAAAGAGGGATGGACTTTGCCGTTCTTACAG
>JANOQB010000446.1:0-4566 GCA_031422215.1 Cytophagales bacterium
ACCCAACTTGCCCTTTTCTCCCGGTGGAGAAGTGTCTGGCGTGGTTGAGTCCGTGGGTGAAAAAGTAAAGCACTTGAAGGCAGGCGATAAAGTAGTGGCCCTTTGCGGATGGGGTGGTTTTGCCGAGCAAGTATCGGTAAAAGCCAACCGTGTTTTCCCCATGCCTACGGGAATGGATTTTATAAATGGGGCGAGTACACTTTATACGTATGGCACTTCGTATCACGCACTGAAAGACCGTGCACAAATAAAACCAGGCGAAACTTTGTTGGTGCTGGGCGCAGCAGGAGGCGTGGGCCTTGCAGCCGTGGAGCTTGGCAAAGCAATGGGCGCGGTTGTGATTGCCGCGGCCTCATCAAAAGAAAAATTAAATACGTGTATTGAAAAAGGAGCCGATCATGTCGTCAACTACTCGGAGGAGGATTTGCGCACAAGCATAAAAGAAATCACCCACGACAAAGGTGTGGACATAGTGTATGACGCTGTGGGCGGAAAGCTGGCCGAGCAAGCGTTGCGCTCCATCGCCTGGAATGGAAGGTACTTAGTGGTGGGATTTACCACAGGAGAAATCCCACAATTTCCTGCCAACCTTCCGTTGTTGAAGGGCTGCTCCATTATGGGTGTGTTCTGGGGGAGTTTTGCAGAACGCGAACCGAAACAAAACCTTCAAAATTTTTCCCAACTGGTGGCCTGGATGAAATCGGGAAAAATAAAACAGCACATTCATAAAATCTATCCGTTGAATGAAGCCGCACAGGGATTGCAAGATTTGATGGACAGAAAAGTTATCGGCAAGGCCGTGGTGAAAGTGGGCGAATGGAAAGAAGAACCGGTCATTGTTTCAAACGTGGTTCCGTCATCTCAAACACTGGCTCAGGTTTCGAAACCATTGAAAATAAAAATCACGGACATTAAAAAATATATTGGGCAGCCTTTGGCCACCAGCGATTGGTTTACCATCACACAAGAAGCGATCAACGAGTTTGCCAACGCCACACACGACAAACAATGGATTCATGTTGATACAGAGCGTGCAAAAACCCAAATGCCCGGTGGCAAAACAATCGCGCACGGTTATCTAACGCTGTCGCTTGGCGCGAAATTTCTTTTTGAACTTCTTGAAATCGAAGGAGTAAAAACATCCATCAACTACGGGTTGAACAAAGCACGGTTTCCCGTGGCTGTGAAATCAGGAAGCCGCATCCGGATGACAGGAAAGATTGCCAATGTGGAAGACATTAGCGGTGGAACAAAAATATTTATAGATTGTAAGATGGAAGTAGAAGGCGAGGAGAAGCCCGCGTATGTTGGTGAGGTGATTTCGGTAGTAAAATAAAGTAGGCATTAAGCAGTAGGCAGTATCGTCCAAACTGCCTGCCTACTGCCTACTTTTAAATGGAACCCATAAATCCAAACAAACCACTTAATGAGATTAAAAAACAAAACAGCATTGATCACCGGTGGTGCCAACGGCATAGGCCTTGCCACCGCCAACCGCTTCGCCAAAGAAGGAGCAAAAATTATTTTGTGGGACCTTTCCGATAAAGGTGCCGAAGTTGTTGAGCAGTTGAAACAGCAGGGCCACGATGCAACATTCACAAAAGTTTCTGTTGCCGATCAGGAGCAAGTGCAACGGGCTGTTGAAGGCGCACTCAACCATTTTGGTAGGATTGACATCCTCATCAACAATGCAGGCATCACCAAAGACCGAACGCTTTTAAAAATGAGCAAGCAAGAATGGGACGATGTGATCGCGGTGAACCTTACTGGGGTTTTCAATTGCACACAGGCCGTTGTGCCCATTATGAAAGATCAAAATTATGGGCGCATCGTTTCGGCTTCCTCTAATGTGGCCATCCGCGGCAACTATGGCCAAACCAATTATGTGGCAACAAAATCGGCCATCATAGGCATGACCAAAGTGTGGGCGTTGGAACTGGGAAGGTTCGGCATCACCGCCAATTGCATCGCGCCAGGCTTCATCCAAACCGCCATGACCGATGCCATGCCCGAAGAAGTTCGCAAGCAAAGCCTCGCTCACATTCCCATCGGCAAGTGGGGCATGCCCGATGATATTGCAAACGGATATCTGTATCTCGCAAGTGACGAAGCATCTTTTGTTACCGGAATCTGTTTGACAATTGATGGCGGGGCAGCGAGGTAATTGACAATCCCGATCAATACTTTTTCAAACAGAACTACCGATTGCTTTACAGTTCAGCAAAAAAATTTGCCGGAAGGATTTTTAGCAGCATGGGCAAGGTGAGAAACCGCTGCGGCAAAGAAATGATCACAAAGGTGGGTATGGTTTGCAAGGTTGCTATAAGCAATTCCTGCATGTGTGTTTTTTCCTCATCGGTCAACTCGTTCGATTTTGCTTTTGCCACTAACGCCATGAGTTCTTTGCTCGCCATAGCTTCTTTGAGCAAACGGTTTTTATGAGAGGCCGCCACACGGCTCATTCTCGAAACGAACCGATCGCTTACCTGCTGGTAATCTTGTTTATTCTGTAGAAAGGTAAGCTGCTGCCAATGCTCAAGCACAAATCCCTCAATGGCCATCAAACTGTTTTCCAGATCATCATCACTAAACCCAAGTTGCAGGCTCAATTTCTTTAAGAAATTCATTTCAGAATCTTCCACACGCTTATCGGCCCAAATGGTGAGGATGGCAATTTCCATGTAGTACTTTTTAAGTATCCAGGAGTTATTGGTAGGCAGGTTTATGTCTTCTACAGCAATGCCTTCGTCAAATATTTTCTTAGCATCTTTCATCCGTTCAGGCGAAAGCTCAGTGCTTTGCAAAAAGAATTCCAGCAACCTGCGCTCTTCATATTCGATGATCGCATTGGCGTGGGCGGCACAGGCAATCACTTTCACTACCGAAAAGCGGAGTTCTTCACGCTCAAATTTGAAAAAGTCAGAAACAATCCGGTCGCTGTTGGTATGTATCCATTGACCGAAAATATAAATGTCAAGAAAGAAAAGGCTGTTGTGGAAAAACTGTGTCCAAAAATTTTTGTCAAAATCGCCTGGGTACTCGATCCGTTTATCTAAAATTTTCTCCGCCAATTCAAGCGGGGTGCGCTTTCTTCCAAACAGTGTTTTGGTGGGCGTGGCCAACTCCGGAAATATATTGTTGTAGAAATTGCCTATTTGCTCCAGTGTTTTAAAAATTACTTTGCTCAGTTCGTCCTCGTTCTTTATCTGCTTGTCGTGAAATAACAAGGCACTACAAATCAGGCTTTCGGCAAGCAATATTTTCATCCGGTCTTTTTCATCCCAATTTTCAGCTTCCTGCAAGCCTATGTTTCCCAGAGGCTGACCATACATAAGGCCAGTAGGCTGTATAACTTTGTAAAGTGAGTGCTCGGGATGGGCAGAGCGCATATTTCCGTTGAGATCCTTTAACAGGTCTTTCCGAAAGTCGAGATATTCTTTGAGCCAACCTTTTTCGCCAGGGTTCATGGAGATGTAAGTAACAATGAAATTACATTTTATTTTCAGCTTGCAACAAATTTTTGTACAAAATCAATCGGGTCTGGTGATTGGCATTAAAATATCTGCTGATCCTTGATAAAAAACCGCATTGGCTATCTCATGATCGTCATTAAGCAATACCCCACGGGCTAAACAATATCCACAAAAAGATCACACAAGCGATCAATAGCATGGTAACCCAAAAATCAGTTGAATATCCCTCACCTTTTACGGAAGGAGTTCTCTTGTAAGTAACCAATTTCAATTGATCTTCGGATTGTGCTGGTGCCGTGAGACTCACCAGGATCAAAATAGCACCACAAATCAAAAAGAGAAATAAGGCAAAGTGCAGAAAGTTGATGCTCAACATTCCATAAAGAAAACCTCCTTCTTCCACCGTGATCATTCCCTCCTTCGCCATAAATTCAGTCACTAATCGCGACACTCCCAATACAAATCCCAACCAAAGCGAAACAATTGCCCCACGTGCATTGATGCGTTTGATAAAAAGACCTAACAAAAACACCGCTGCGATTGGCGGAGATATATAGGCTTGAATGCTTTGCAAATAGTGGAACATGCCACCACCCATCAACGTGCGCATAAACGGTATCCAACTTAAACTGACAATTACCAGCACTACGGTGGCTATCTGACCTACCAATACCAATTGCTTTTCGGATGCGCCTGGTTTATATCGTTTATAAAAATCGATCGTGAATAATGTGGACGAAGAATTAAATGCGGAGGAGAGCGAACTCATCAGTGCAGCAAGCAGCGCAGCAATGGCGAGTCCTTTTATTCCAACAGGAAGCAACGTGGTGATCATGGCGGGCATGGCTTGATCGGCATTGTCCAACGAAAACTCCAGTAGTCCTTTTTTTGCCAATGCATAAGCGATGATGCCGGGCATCAAGAAAATAAACACAGGAAGTAGCTTTAGAAATCCTGCAAACAAAGTGCCCTTGCGTGCCTGACTGATATCTTTTGCAGACAATACTTTCTGAACGATAAACTGATCGGTGCACCAATACCACACGCCTAAAATTGGTGCGCCAAACAGCATGCCGGTCCAAGGATAATTTGT
>JANOQB010000447.1:0-1934 GCA_031422215.1 Cytophagales bacterium
TCGTGCCCCGCTTCGGGTTTCCAGAAAACACGAATGAGCATCCGGTGCTCTTAAGCGAAGCCCAAGAAAAAGGCCGCAATGAAATTTTACGATGTTTTGAAAACCATAACGCTACGTTGCTTCATGGCGTTACTGGAAGCGGAAAAACCGAAATCTATATTGACCTGATACGCAAAGCATTGGAGGGAGGCTCGCAAGTTTTATATCTGCTTCCTGAAATCGCGCTCACCACTCAAATCGTTCACCGGTTAAAAAAAATGTTTGGCTCCGAAATGGGCGTGTATCACTCTAAGTTTTCTGACAACGAACGCGTGGAGGTATGGAATGGCGTTCTCACTGGAAAATTCAGGTTTGTGATCGGAGTGCGCTCATCTATATTTCTACCATTCGATAATTTGAGTTTGATCATTGTAGATGAAGAGCATGACCCATCGTACAAACAACACGAACCGTCACCACGCTATCAGGCCCGCGATGTGGCCATGGTGATGGCGCAAATCCATCACGCCAAGGTATTGCTGGGCAGTGCCACGCCTTCAGCAGAATCATTTCACCAGGCAAAAACAGGACGGTACGGTTTAGTTGTTTTGCCCGAGCGCTTTGGCGAAGCACAACTTCCCGAAATTATTTTTGCCAATCTTAGCACAGAGAAAAAACGAAAGACAAACAAAGGCGAATTCTCATTCTTGCTGTTGAATGAGATAAAAGAAGCACTTCAAAGAAAGGAGCAGGTGATTTTATTTCAAAACCGCAGGGGCTACTCGCCCATGGTGCAATGCGAAGATTGCCAGTGGATACCCAAGTGCATCAACTGTTCCGTTAGCCTCACCTACCATCAATACCGCCACGCCATGATTTGCCACTATTGCGGATACCGGGAAGAACTCCCATCGCAATGCCCTACATGCAGTTCGAAAAGGATACTTACCCGTGGCTATGGCACCGAAAAATTGGAAGAAGAATTGTTGATGCATTTTCCTGAAGCAAAAATACAACGCATGGATTTAGACACCACACGCTCGCGGTCCGGCTACGAAACAATCATTGAAGGATTTGAAAGCGGCAAGACCGATATTTTGGTTGGAACACAAATGGTGACCAAAGGATTGGACTTCGGCCGCGTGAGCTTGGTGGGTGTGTTTGATACCGACCGCATGATGCACTTTCCGGATTTCCGCTCCTATGAACGTGCGTTTCAACTGATAACACAAGTAAGCGGGCGTTCCGGCCGAAGGGGAAAGAAAGGGAAGGTGGTGTTGCAAACTTCTGATCCAACCCATCCTCTCTTCCGCTATGTAACCGAAAACGGTGTGCAAGGCTTTTTGGAAGATCAGCTACTCGACCGGCATGAACATTTCTATCCACCTTTCACGCGCTTGATTGAGATCACCCTGAAACACACAGACAAAAAAATTGCAATGGCCGCCTCCGAAAAATTAGCAATGGAAATAAAAGTCAACATCAAAAGTGTGAGGATAGCCGGCCCTGGCGAGCCGATGGTTTCAAAAATAAGGAACGAATTTCTGATGGCCATCCTAGTTAAAATAAACCGCGATCAGGGGAAGTTGCACGAAATAAAATTTACCCTTGGCAACCTCGCCTCCATCCTACTAACGACAAAAGAATTCCGCAATGCAAAAATTGTTTTTGATGTGGATCCGAATTAGATATGAGATGTGAGATGAGATGATAGAAATTAAAAGAATCTAAACAACTCTCACCTACTGCAAAATATCCCACTCTTCATTCAAGACCGGTATTGCCTGATGGGCCGTAAGGTCAAATTGACACGGAACGACCGAAACGTAATTGTTGGCTATGGCCCACTCATCGTTGTCTTCGCCCTTATCGAAATTTACAAAGTTGCCCGTCATCCAAAAGTAACTGCGCCCGTTGGGATCAAAGCGCTGATCAAATTTCTCCACCCATTTGGC
>JANOQB010000448.1:0-5807 GCA_031422215.1 Cytophagales bacterium
GACCAACAAAGGTTACCCTCTTGTTTGTATAGTCAGCCTTTTCAATTTCATCAATAAAACTTTCCCAATCTTCCTGCAGTTGTCCGATGTCCCAGGTGGGGCAAGCTAAAACAACATTGGTATAAGGTTGCAAATCATCGGCTGTTGCCGAGTTGACGTTGTGCAACATCACCATAGGTTCGCCACCGAGCGATTGTTGAAGTTGGTTCACTATCCTTTCTGTGTTGCCTTCGGTCGAGCCGTAAAAAATTCCAATTTTTTCCATAATTTATTTCAGTTTAGTATTTTATTAAAGTATGCATCAGCGTTGTCAGGTGTTTCCTTCTTTAGGATGATATTGTGGGAACAATTCAGCCTTCATCAGGATGTCCACATATTGTGCTCGCTTATAGGCAAACGGATCAGGTAAGTTGCGCCTGGAAAGTTTGCCCCTGAAGTCATCTAAGGAAGCATATTGTTTTCTTATCATCCAACTTTCAATTTCTTTCAACATGGTAGTGATTTGACCTATGCCTTTTCTATAGACAGTGCTCACTACCTGAACGGCATCGGCACCAGCCAGCAGCATTTTGATTACATCGTTGCCCGTGAAGATGCCGGTGTTGCTTATGATGGATGCTGTAATCTCCTGATGCAATAGCCCGGCATAGCGAAGTGCCAGCCGGTTATCCGTTTCATGGCTAAAGTTGTAGGGGAAATGATGTTCTTCATTTTCTGTATCAATGTCGGGTTGAAACAATCTATTGAAGAGTACAAAACCATTTGCCCCAACGAGACCCATCTGCTCAATCATCCAAAGCGCGTTGGAATAAAAAGGGCTAAGTTTTACGAAGAGTGGGATTTTGATTGCCTCCCTCACTTTTTTCAGGATGTTGATTTGTATCTCTTCAATCGTTTCGGCCTTGGCATAGAAATCTATGTTGTTCGAATAAAAATTAAGTTCAAGACCGTCAATGCCGGTTTGTTCCATTTGCACGGCAAATTCTACCCAGTTTTTATCATGAACACAATTCAAACTTCCTATCAATGGAATGCCGAGTGCGTTCTTGGCTTCCCGCAACTTCATCAAATGCTCGGCAGTGCCCGCGTGTTTCACGGAAGGAAAAAAAGAATTGTGTTCCGCGTCCCAACCTTGATAAGATTCCATCTGTTGCTCTATGGAAAATGTTTCCAGTTGGATTTGTTCTTCGAAGAGTGATTTATAGACTATGGCCGCAGCGCCCGCTTGCTCCAGCTTGACGAGGTTGTCTATATCGGTTACGAGATTACTGGCACCAATCACAATCGGGTTTTTTAATGCGAGGCCGCCATAATTAGTGGTTAGG
This sequence comes from Cytophagales bacterium, assembly GCA_031422215.1. Lineage (GTDB taxonomy): Bacteria > Bacteroidota > Bacteroidia > Cytophagales > Cyclobacteriaceae > ELB16-189. The sequence continues at coordinate 1,326 of JANOQB010000448.1, forward strand.
TTGATGCCCATATCATTTTGATTTTATGATTCCGATAAATGTTTGATGTCCTTGAACCGTTGTTCATTGTCTTTTACTGCCAGCTTGGCCAGCCGCCTGGCCTCTTCGGGATTGGTGAGGTTGAGTGTCTTGTAGCGGATTTCTTCTTCGATGTAATTTTCAAAGGGAGTATCGGCTTCCACACCATCCCAGTTAAAAGGGCTTTTGTTTTCATTGCGCAGGTCAGGATTAAAACGGTACATGGGCCAATAGCCGCACTTGGCCGATTTTTCAGATTGCTTTTTCGCCAACTTCATTTCGTAACCGTGCGCGATGCAAGGAGAATAAGCAATGATGATGGATGGGCCGTTGTGTTTTTCAGCTTCCACAAAAGCCAGGGCTGTCTTTTCTCTATCCATGCCCATGTTAACCGAGGCAACGTAAGCATTGCTGTATGAAGTCATCATCAATCCAAGGTTCTTCTTGCTGAGTTTTTTTCCATCGGAGGCGAACTTCGCCACTGCACCACGAGGTGTTGCTTTCGATGCCTGCCCTCCTGTGTTTGAATAGACTTCCGTGTCCATTACTAGCACATTCACATTGCGGTTGGAGGCCATGATGTGATCCAATCCGCCAAAGCCAATGTCATAAGCCCAGCCATCGCCACCAAATATCCAGATGCTCTTGTCAACGAAGTAATCCTGAAGTTCTATTACTTTATCCAGCACAGGTCTGCTTCCCGATTTCTTTTTCTCTGCATCGAGCAATTGCTTTACCAGATCGGCATGAGCTTTGGCCTCGTTGCTTACACTATTAAACAAAGTCAAACTTTTTTGAAGGGTAGTTTTGAGTTCTTCCTGGATAGAGGTAGCGAGCAGAGACTCCACGGTAGTCTTCAATTGCCTGCGGTTTGCATCCACGGCAAGGCGCATTCCAAAACCAAACTCGGCATTGTCTTCAAAAAGTGAATTGGCCCAGGCCGGCCCCTTTCCGTTTTTATCCTTGGTGTAAGGGGTCAATGGAAACGTTCCTCCATAAATGGATGTGCAACCTGTGGCGTTGGCAATGATCATCCTGTCTCCATACAATTGTGTGACGAGATGGATGTAAGGCACCTCACCACAGCCTGAGCAACTTGGCGGATATTCCATGTATGGCTCGGCCACATTGGGCTCGTTCACAAACGGAAGTTTCTCAATCCAGGTAGCAGGGTTGCCAGGCACACCTCGATATTCCAACCGTTTAGTTCCCGTGGGCACGGCACCATTCACAGGCATATACGAAACCGGAATGCCATCGCCCTTCAAGCGAAGTATTGGGTCAATGATATTATCGGCAAACCATCCCGAGCCTACTGGCACCACAGCCGCTATCTCGGCATACTTATCAACTTCATCGGGTATCGGCACAGCCACTACCGCAGCAGCCGATGCATCAATGGCTTTCCAATTCATCTCCACAATCTCCTGGCCCTTGCGGGCAAATTGTTTCTGCACAAATTTCTTGATCAGGTCAATGGCTTCTGCTTCGGGCAATACTCCCGATACTTTGAAGAAAGCTGTTTGCATGACCGAACTTATCCTTCCACCCAAGCCTACACCTTTGGCAATCTTGGAGGCATCAATGGCAAAAACTTTTACTTTCTTGGTCCGGATTGTCTCTTGCATGGACTTAGTGAAAAGCCTGAAAATATTTTCCGGCTTTTGGCTGGAGTTGATCAGGAATACCCCTCCCTCAGTTATGCCCTCGAGAATATCGTACTGGCCAATGTATTGCGAACGATGCAATGCCACGAAGTCAACTTTGGTGAGCAAATACTCCGATTGGATTTTTTCCTTTCCGAAACGCAAGTGCGAGATGGTCCATCCACCCGATTTGTTGGAATCGTATTGAAAGTAGCCCTGCACGAAAAGATCGGTATTGTCGCCAATCATTTTGATGGCATTCTTATTGGCGCTCACGGTTCCGTCCGAGCCATAGCCCCAAAACTTGCAGCGCACAATCCCTTTTTGTTCGGTATCAATATCTTCCTTTATAGCAATTGATTTGTGTGTCACATCGTCATTGATCCCAACCGTGAAGTTGTGCCAACCCTGTCCGTCCGGCAGGCGGGCATCGTTGCCAAGATGATCATACACAGCCTTCACCATGGAAGGCGTAAATTCTTTGGATGATAATCCATATCGTCCTCCAACGATCCGGATGCCTGGTCGTTGATTGGATAGTGCGGCCACTACATCAAGATATAAAGGCTCACCCAAGGAGCCAGGTTCTTTGGTTCGATCCAAAACGGCAATCCGCTTTACTGATTTTGGGATTTCATTTACAAAATCATCCAGCACAAAAGGCCTGTACAATCTCACTTTTAGCATACCTACTTTTTCGCCTTGCTTTTGCAGGTAATTGATGGTCTCTTCAATGGTTTCGGTAGAAGAACCCATCGCGATGATTATCTTTTTCGCATCGGGTGATCCGATGTACTCATAGAGTTTGTATTCACGTCCAGTCTTCTCCGCAAAGAGTTTCATGTGTTTTTTAATGATGGAAGGGCAAGCATCATAAAACCGGTTCACCGTTTCCCTTCCCTGAAAATAGACATCGGGGTTTTGTGCGCCCACTTTGCACATAGGTGCTTCGGGCTTTAGGGCCATCGCCCGGAACTCTTCCACAAATTTCATGTCCACCATGCTCTTCATTTCTTCATAGCCGATGGGAATTATTTTTTGGATAGAGTGCGATGTACGGAACCCGTCAAAGAAATGTAAGAATGGGATTTTTGATTCAAGGGTAGCGAGGTGAGAAATTACCGCGAGATCTTGGGCTTCCTGCACATTCGAAGAGGCCAGCATAACAAAGCCGGTTCCGCGCGTGGCCATCACATCCGAGTGATCGCCAAAAATAGAAAGAGCCTGACAAGCCAATGAGCGTGCCGAAACATGAAAAACAACTGGCAACAGTTCACCTGCTATCTTAAACATATTGGGGATCATCAACATCAAACCTTGTGAAGCTGTGAATGTGGTAGCCATTGCTCCGGCAGAAAGCGCACCGTGTATTGCACCAGCCGCCCCCCCCTCCGATTGCATCTGCACCACATCTACTGGTTCCCCAAAAATATTTTTTCGCCCCTGGGCTGCCCACGCATCGGCATGCTCGCCCATGTCGGACGAAGGCGTGATCGGATAAATGGCAGCAACTTCGGAGAAGCCATAGGCAACATTGGCTACAGCTGAGTTGCCGTCTGTATTGATATAGGTGTTGAGCTTCATAGTGACTTTGATTATGCAAGAAATGTAATTCGGTTATTAGCGTTGATTGCTGTTATCAGTCAGTATGAAGTATGATTTTAGTCATTCTTGCTTATTCATTCAATTTTTGATAAAAATGACAGGAATCAAGTAACACCTTTTCTATACCTGTCCCTTCCACTCTCTACATTCAAAGGCAGTTTCGCTTCGGGTGCGGCACCTCCGATTGATATCACCGAGGTTCTTCCTATTGACTTAGGTGAACCGGATAAAAAAAGATTGTTATTGTAACCACAATCAATTTTCTTTGTCAACAACTACTTCCTACACTAAAAAAAAAATATGAATACCCGCAGAGACTTTCTACAAAAAATGACCGCTTCGGCTTTCGCAATTCCCTTTGTGCCATCACTTGGTTTAGCCAATTCCCTCTCCCTCTCATCCCCTAATCAACCTTACCAAGGGCGTGTGATTCGCGTTGCCATCCTCGGCTTGGGCAGCTATGGTGCCCGTGTGGCCGATGCCATGCAAACTTGCACAACCGCCAAATTGGTTGGTGTTATCAGCGGCACGCCATCCAAAATAAAAACATGGCAGGGCAAGTATAACATCCCCGAAAAAAATTGCTACAACTACGAGAACTTCGACAGCATAAAAAACAATCCGGACATTGACGCGGTGTATGTCATCACGCCCAATTCCCTCCACAAAGATTTCACCATCCGTGCGGCCAAAGCCGGCAAGCATGTTATCTGCGAAAAGCCGATGGCCATCAATGCCGCAGAGGCACAAGAAATGGTTGACGCCTGCAAGAAAGCCAATGTGAAATTGTTCATCGGCTACCGTATGCACCTGGAACCTAAAACCCTTGAGATAATCAGAATGCGAAAGGCAGGTGAGTTTGGAAAAGTTTTATTTTTTCAAGGCCTGAGTGGTTTTATAATTGGGGACCCAACGCAGTGGCGGTTGAATGCGAAACTTGCAGGAGGTGGGGCCATGATGGACATTGGTATCTATTCCATCAACGGTAGCCGCTACATGGTTGGCGAAGAACCTATTTGGGTAACTGCGCAAGAGACCAAAACCGATCGCATAAAATTTAAAGAAGGCGTGGACGAAACGATCACGTTTCAATTAGGTTTTCCTGGTGGGGCAGTAGCTTCTTGTTTATCCACTTATAGCATGAACAATTTGGATCGTTTCTTTCTAAATGGTGATAAAGGCTTTGCAGAAATGGCACCGTCCACCGGCTATG
>JANOQB010000449.1:0-2348 GCA_031422215.1 Cytophagales bacterium
TTTCCACTGTCAGTACAAAATTTTCTTTGGCAGGTTGTGCAATAGTATCAGCCTGCTCGTCTGGCAAATTTTGTGATATAAGGGTAAGCGATTGTTCAATTACTTTTTTTAGTCGTGAAAAGGCAGAGGGCTTCTGTATAAGGTAGTGCGCTCCTTTTTCATAAAGCATGTCTGCAATCTTCTTATGAAATGATGTGGTGAAAATAATTACGGGAATCTGTTTTAGTCTTTTGTTGACCTTCATTTCTGCCAGGCACTCAGAGCCGTTTTTGCGAGGCATATTGAGGTCGAGGAAAAGGACATGAGGAATTTCGTTCGTTTCATTTGTGAGTAATTGCATGAGTTGTTCTCCGTCACGCACGGCTGTAAGCTGCGTGGGAAATAGAAATTCATCTAATGCTTCTTTAAAAAAGATGTAATCGTCTGTATCATCATCCGCAAGCAGGATATTGAGCGGAGCATGTTGTTTAAGCTTCATGACAACAAATTTAAATTAAAATCTGCAAAACCAATTGCGCAGTAATTATTAAATAAAAATTGTTTATGACCTTTTTTTCTCTTTTAAGGAAGATATGCGTGAAGTGAAATCCCCTTAAAAAAACGAGCCAAGGTTAATTTTGTGGACTCTCGAAAAGAAGAATTCACTTTAGTGTAAATATAAACATATAATAAATGAGGTTCACCCGGAATATTGTGATGGGCCAGCGTAATGCTGAATAAAGGGGTTCTCTTCCATATTATATTTCGCTGAAAAGGTAATTTTGATAGCCGAGGTAAATCGATTAATCGACCTCAATGGGTTAGACATGAGACAATTCTCCCCAAAATGTGACAAATCTCTACACTGTTGCTGAAGCATATATCACAATAAGTGATTTGAAAAATGGGAGTAGAACCCCAATCTATTGACAACTATTGGTATTCTTCACCAACATGCCTGTGCATTTATCAAAGCCAGTCTACTCTTAGCCCACTATGGCATTCTTCACCAACATGTCTGCCGCATCTATCAAAGTCAATTTAATCTTCATGATGTGCCAAAAAATCCCAATCCTTTTCATTCTTTTCATAGACCTTGCGCTAGAGTATTTATAATCTTCCGGATACTTATGCTGTAGTCTTTTGACAAGACACATGCATTGCTGCCCGAAGCAATTAGCACCAGAATTATTTATTATGAATGGAAACACTTGAACAGTTCAATTACCATTGAATGGTACAGCAAAGATGATTGCCGTCAGGATTCGATCTTATTATATGATAAGCCGATAGTTTGTACTTCTTCCGCCACACACGCAAACCCTCGCGCTACGGGCCTGCCTGCGGCAAAGGCAGGCTTTCCACTACTATCCCTGGCCGAAGTACTTCGCACATAAATTGCATAAGTTATTTTGACAATCGCTCTAAGGATTTAGATTTCAATAAAACATGTGTAAAAAACGAAAAAGCGATACCCTTTCGGAAACCGCTTTTTCGATTGTGCTAATGGAAGATGTTTAGTTGCCTCCGCCAGACCCTTCGCCTGTATTTTCAGTAGGCGCGGGAGTTGGTGCAGGCATAACGGGAGCAGTAACGGGTGCAGGTGCAACAACTGGCTTAGGAGCAGCTGGTTTAGGTGCAACAACAGGTTTAGGAGCAGCCACTGGTTTAGGTGCAACAACCGGTTTAGGTGCTGCTACTTTTTTAGGAGCAGCTTTCTTCACTGTTTTTTTAGGGGCTGCTTTCTTTGCTACTTTTTTAGGAGCCGCTTTTTTGGAAGCCTTCCTCGCTACTTTTTTGGTAGCTTTTTTGGTTGCTTTCTTTGCTGCTTTTTTGGGTTTTGCTTTCCCTTTTTTAGCGGCCTTTTTTGCTTTCTTTGCCATAGTAGGTTGGTTTTATTTTTTTAAGTTTAGTTGTTTAATGTCGGAGTTTTTTTGTTACTCGTCTTGTAAATGTAAAAACAGATTTACTTTCCTATGCAAAACTTTGAAAAAATATTTTTTGATGAGGCTTGGTTTTGGGCGGGCGGCAAGTCGTTAACCTGCCAGAATGGGTTGTGGCCGGGTAAGAAGGCGAGGTAACAAAGAGGGGAAAACCTATCCTAGTGTTTGGCTTTTAATCCTTTCTATTCGCTCCCCTCTATTTTAAACCCTATCCGTTTTCGTTGGTGATGTTCGGTTTCTTGGTTGTCTTTTTTCAGCAAGTAGTTTATTGCCTCATAGACATCTTTAAACTTTTTGTTGTATTTGGTTTCAAGTGCTTTTAGTTTGACCGTAAAATCCCTGTTGTTCAATGCGTATTGGCGTATAAAAACAAAGGCTCTCATAATGGCAATATTTACCTGCAAAGCTTTTTTACTTTTCAATACG
>JANOQB010000450.1:0-3147 GCA_031422215.1 Cytophagales bacterium
ACAAGAATGCTGTCCGGGCCAATGGATTATGAACCGGGGATTTTGGATAACGCTACCAAAGAGCAATTCAAGCCCATCAATAAAAAAGTAATGAGCCAGGGAACAAGGTGTCATCAACTGGCGATGTTTGTTGTGTATGAAAGCCCCATGCAAATGTTTTCGGGCAACCCATCGGATGCGTGGAAAGAAAAAGATTTTATGAGATACCTCTCTTCCATACCCACCACATGGGATGAAACAATTATTTTGGATGCCAAACTTGGCGACTATGTTCTGTTGGCGCGAAGAAAAAATAATGACTGGTATGTGGCAGCCCTCACCGACTGGACAGCGCGTGAACTTGATGTTGACCTTTCGTTCTTGGCCGACAAATCTTATTTGATGACCTCTGTTCAAGACGGATTTAATGCAGCAAAAAACGCAGCAGACTATCAGATGAAATCGAAGGCCATAAAAAAAGGTGACGCTATGAAGGTAACCTTAGCTCCGGGTGGTGGCTTTGTGGCGAAGCTCACGGTTGTGGAGTCATAACTAAATCAATTTTGCCTGCTCGGGATCCCAGTTGATAATTTTTTTCTCGAAATAACTTTTGTTGGTGGCCAATGCAGGGCCTGCCGCCTGCATCCCAAAAAGTGCATCCTCTTTGATGGGGGCTTTCTCGCGTATGCCTTTGTAGAAATTAAGGTGATGGTCTAAGTCGGCATTATAATTTTCAGGTACTTTAAACTCGAGGTCGGAGTCAATCACGGCAGGTTTTACGGTTGGGTATTTTGCCTTATACCATTTTTCGTATTCTTTCTTTTGGGCAGCACTGAACGTCTCATACGAATCCCACCCACCATAGCCAGGTTCATTATTGATTTTATGACGGATGACTTTCACATCATCCCATCCCATAACAATGGCACCATCCGTACCTATAAATCTTAGACCCGAGCCGCTTTCGCTGCCGTCAACAAAATTCACACGCATCTGCAAATTAAAAGCAGGGTGCTTGTCGGTGGCAGGATAATCGTACATGCCCAAAATAATATCAGGCACATCGCGCCCGTCCTTCCAATAGCGCAACCCGCCCGTGGCCAAAATCCGGTTAGGCCCTTTTGAACTTGTTACCGCATGCAGTCCGGTAAAAAGATGCACAAATAAATCTCCTGCTATGCCCGTGCCATAGTCTTGATAATTTCTCCACCGAAAAAAGCGGGTGGCATCATACGGACGTTTAGGTGCATCACCCAAAAAATTTTCCCAATCCACGGTCCCGGCATTGGCATCCGTTGGGATTGAATATTGCCACGCACCATTGGCACTGTGGCGGTCCATCCAGGTTTCAACCATGATCAATTCACCTATGGTTTTTGATTCAAATATTTCTTGTGTCTTTGCCGTGATGATGGAACTTGCTCGCTGGCTTCCTACCTGAAATACTTTCCCCGTTCTTTTTTGTGCGGCTATGACTTCGGCACCTTCTTCCAACTGATGCACCATGGGTTTTTCGCAATACACATGCTTGCCTTTGTTCATGGCGTCAATGGAAATGCGGTCGTGCCAATGATCGGACGTGGCGATGATCACCGCGTCCACATCTTTGCGGTCTAAAATTTCTTTGTAATTTTTGGTCACGAACAAATCTTTGCCAAACACTTCTTTGGCGCGCTCCAACCTTCCGGAATACAAATCGCACACGCCCACCAATTTTACACCCGGCACTTGCACCGTAGTGTTGGCATTGTTGAAGCCCATGATGCCCATGCCAATGACGGCCACATTCACCTGATCGCTGGGGGCGTAGTTTTTCTTTTCGTAGAAAGGGGACTCGAGGATTTTTACGTTCGGGCCAATGGCCCCGCCCAACAGCGAAGGTGCGATGGTGCCCGCCAGAGCGGTGCCTGTTACTTTGCGGATAAAATTTCTGCGGGAGGATTTGGAGGTTGACATAGTGGTAGTATTTTTTTAATGATGAATGAAGATTATTTTTAGTGAGGTAACGGGAAAGAATTTTTTTTAAGTCGTTCTATCACCAACTGCGCAATTTTTTTTCCTTGTTCGTTCCCAGCTGTGCAATCCGATGGAAAGTGGATGCCTGCATATACCCGGCTGATGGATGCTTCTAAAGCGGCCTGTCGAAAAGAAGTGAAGGAGCGGATTGGCAAACCATACTCCAGTTCGGTAGAATCGATATAGGCAACGTCACCAAATAACAATGTTAGCGTCTCGGCCGCTGCAGACGAGACCGTGCTGTGCCCACTTGTGAAAGCGGGGAATGGCGGAGTGACTAAATGCGGATGCCAGTCTTTATTTATCTTATTGTTGATATCGGTTTCCGGGCGAACTCGCATTGTAAAATATTTTGTATCCCAACAACTGATGAATGCTTCGAAAATGGAAACTGAAGTAAGCGCATACGCCAGAGAAACAGTAAAAAAATCAGCACGCTGTTGACGGGAAACAACACGGCATATTGACAACCAATGGCCACCTGGCGTCATCTTTTTATCCTGGAACATTAAATGGCCCTTGTGTCTTGATACGAACGGATTATCATCCCAAAAAATTGCCATATTCAATTCGTCCGAATCTTCGTCTATGGTATTTACCAAATCATGAACATTCATCAATTCATTCCAGAATGGGCTATCCACTTTATCACTATAAGGAATTGGGTTATCTACTCTACACTGCCTGGCTGAATCCAATACCAATGTTTTCATTTTTGACCAGTGTGGCTCCACACTATCGGCATAGTCAGGAGGTGTGGGCACCCATAAGCCGGGAAGTATTTTAACCTCGAACCGTTCCATACCTCGTGTCTCTTTGTAATTGTCCTGGCTTAGTCTGGCAATAATAACTTCGGCTACTTTGCTGCCAAAATTCAATGATCGGTCAAATACTTCAGATGAACTTCTGGATTTTATTTTATCCAACAACTCTGTTTCCAATTCATCGATCTTGTTCTTGGAGAAAATTACTTTTTTTGATGTCTCGGCAAATGCCCTGATGGCGGCAACCGTAAAATCATAATCAAGGCCTGCTTCAGGTTGAGGAATATTTTCAAAAAAATTTAAGCTTGCCGTCAACGATTTTGATCCGGTGTTTGAAAATCTGCCAGCCTCGTATGCAGCCAGCATGGGATACACATAAATCCTGCTT
>JANOQB010000451.1:0-2351 GCA_031422215.1 Cytophagales bacterium
AGGTTCGAAAAGAAACTTGAAATCTCTCCGTTGTTGCCCGCTACGTTATACCCGCGCGTAATGCCGAGCCCATGCCCAATTTCATGGAGCACCACGGTAACAAAATCAATTTTTCCTACTTTGATAAGACCGTCCGTGGCAAAATTCCAGTTGGGATAATTGCTGTTGAACTGTGCAAAAATATCCGGGTTGTCCGATTCATTTAATTCTTTGCGCGCCATTTTTTCTGCCAACGCCACCGGATACCAGGTGAGGGCTTGTTGGGCGCCATCAAAATCGCGGATGAATGTGCCAGGGTTTGCGCTACCCAAAATGTTATTGGAAGATCCGGACCCGTCTTCTATCACACGCCAGGACGCTACTATGCGAATGGGCACTTCTGTTTCAAGTAAGGTGGACCAAATATCCACGGCTTTTTGAAATGCTTCCTTGGCATCAATAGGAAAATCTACATACTCCACCACAAAGGTGGTAGCGTTTGTTCTGGCACTCTTGTTTGATTTCCATTTCAGATAGGCGGCCGGTGGTGGAACGATTGTATTCTGATCTTCCGGTTTGGCATAGCAGATGATGTCGCTTTTTGGAACCATCGACTTCATGGCAGGGAGCTGCTCTTTTAACTGCGCCAAGGCAGCGACCGAAAATACAACCCCCATCAACAACATCACTACTATTCTGTGCATGGTTCAATAATTTAATCCTTAAAGATAAATGAAATAGAATGTTTATTGGTAACTCAAAGTTTACGGATATATACAAACAATTCCGTACGCTGTCACGAATTAACCACTACGGTAGTGGAAACATTGCCTCAAACTCAGACTTGTTAATGATTTTGAGTTTGTGATAACGAGCTTCCAGGTTTTCTTTTTGGGAAAGTATATGGGCATCTCCACTGGTTACAAAACCAGCGTTGGTTTGCAGAGCAAGGGCAACGATATAATTGTCATCCGGATCTTCCGGTATGTAGTTTTTGATTGGATAAACAAGCGTGAAGTTGGTGGTGATCTCCCTTATCAGTTTGACGGCTTTAGGAATATTTACCTTATACTTTAGAAGACGATCATATTCTAATACTTCGGCAAACTCATAAAGCAATTCATCGCACGAGAAAACGGCAATCTCATAGAAATCAATGATTTCAACTATCCGTTGATGTCTGTTTGTTATGAAGTAACTGATCCAGACGTTAGTATCCAATACAAACCGGCCTGCCCTCATGCCTTGGATTTCGACTCATGTTTCCACTTGTCAATCTGCTGCAAGGTAGGCTTGCGGATGTTTTTCGGAGTATTTATTATTTTTTGAATGCCTTTTTTCTTGAGGCGCTTGACCCTAAGTTTAGTAAGCAACAATTGCTGCTCAAGAGGAGCAAGTTTGGTTACCTCCTTGGCAATTTCTGCGATCGTATCGTTTGAGGGTAGCAGCATTAGTTACTTTCACGAAAAGTACGAAAATGCTATTGCTTCTCAAAGATAGAGTACGCAAAGGGGTGTACGACAAAAATGCAATCTCACCTGCCTTGCCGGTAGGCAGGTGAAAAATTTGAGTGTTGCACTATGAAAGAGCAGATCAAATCAAATTCCTCGCCTTCAACTCCAAATACTTATTAATAGTATTGATCGTCAATTTTTCGGGAGCAGTGAGGATGGATTGTATGCCATGCTTCTGAAGTTCTTTCACGATCAGTTTTTTTTCATAACTGAACCGTTCGGCAATAGCCTTGTAATAAATCTCTTTCAAATCTTTTGCTGGCTGGTCGATCACCTCTTTCAACTCCGTGTTTTCAAAAAAGATAACAACCAGCAAGTGTATGCGCGCCAGGTTGATAAGGTATGGCAACTGACGGTGCAGGCCGTGAATGCTTTCAAAGTTGGTGAACAGCAGCAGTAGGCTCCGTTGAGAAACAGACCTGCGTATGCGCGAATACAAAACGGAATAATCGGTTTCCAAAAATGCAGTCTTTTGGTTGTATAAAATTTCCTGAATGGTAGCCATTTGCTTGTTGATCCTGGCGGCTGGCAACATGCTGCCAATCTTATCCTGAAAAGTGATCAGCCCGGCCTTGTCCGATTTTTTGATGGCGATGTTGGAGATAACGAGCGTGGCATTGATGGCATAGTCTAGCAAACTCATACCATTGAATGGCATCTGCATCACACGGCCTTTGTCGATAAGGGAATATACTTGTTGCGAGCGTTCGTCCTGATATTGGTTTACCATCAACCGCGATTTGCGGGCCGTGGCTTTCCAGTTCACCGTGCGGAAATCATCACCGGCCACATATTCTTTTATCAATTCAAATTCCTGGTTCTGCCCTATGCGCCTGATTTTTTTTATGCCCGTGTCAG
>JANOQB010000452.1:0-6353 GCA_031422215.1 Cytophagales bacterium
TGCTCTATGTCGCGCTCACCCGTGCCGAACATGGGTTGATCGTTACGGCACCCAATCCGAAGAAAGGGAAAATCACAGTGGCCAATATCCTGTATCATGCCATCGAGGCGTCCACATTGCTTCAGCAAAACTGGAATCCAATTACCACCGTGTTGAAATCGGGAGATTGGGCAATGAAACTTAGTGAAAGGAAAAGTGAACGTAATCAGGCCAAAGAGTTGAAAGAATATTCTTCCTCATCGTGGCGTAGCAAATTGGTAATCAAGCACACCTCTAAGGGTCATTTTCAAGATCCAACCGAAACGTCAAAGAAAATAAAGTATGGCATCCATCTTCATACCATTCTTTCGCGGATAAAATATCGGGACGAAGTACAAGGTACATTTGATCAGTTGCTGATGGATGGAGTGATCACGGAAACAGAAAAACCGGAAATAGAAATTTTGATGGATGAACTGTTTGCCAACCATGTGGTGGCCGGTTGGTTCGACACAAAGTGGGATGTGCGCACCGAGGTTCCTATACTTTTGCCTGGCGAGGGGGATAGCAGAATGGACCGGTTGATGATCCACCAAACAAAAGCGGTGGTGGTTGATTTCAAAACCGGAGAACCTGCCCGAAGCGATACCGCACAAGTGGCTTCATATATGGAGACTTTGCGCAAAATGAATTTCACCGAGGTGGAAGGATTTTTATTCTATATAAAAACAGGTGAAGCAGTGGCCGTGCCACCGGGCACCGCAAAAAAATCGCGCAAGAAAGATGACAATCAATTAGGCTTAGGATTTTAACAGATATGGAATCATTTCTTAAAGAACTTGCTCGCCAGATTTATAAAGAGAACCCCGTGTTGGATCCGGTTACCGTGGTGTTTCCAAACCGCAGGGCTGCTTTATACTTTCGCAAACATTTGAGTGAGATCATTGATAAGCCGCTATTTGCCCCAACACTTATTACGATCGAGGAATTTATTTCTTCGTTCAGTGTGTGGCAAGTTCCTGATAAACTCGAACTGATCCACCGTCTCCATAAATCCTATCAAGAGGTAGTAGCTGCCACGGCATCCAAAAGTGAACCGTTCGATCAGTTTTATTTTTGGGGAGATATGCTGCTCCGCGATTTCGATGAACTTGACAAATACCTGATAAATGCCGAGCAGCTTTTTAAGGACTTGCGCAATTTCAAAGAACTTGATGCGGGCTTCGATTATCTCACTGAGGAACAGCGAAAATTCCTTACGGGATTTTGGCAAAGCTTCGAAGAAAACCTTACCGACAATAAGCAAAAGTTTATTGAAGTATGGACGAAGCTTTTCAATCTCTACAAAATGTTTAAGCATCAGTTGGAAGCGGAGGGCATTGCGTTTGAGGGAATGTTGCACCGGCAGGTTGCCGAAACCATTTCATCGGAAGTCACCAATAAATACAATCCTGCCAAGGTAATGTTTGCCGGTTTCAATGCGCTAACGAAAGCCGAAGAAATGATAGTGAGTTATTTTGTTGATCGTGGCAGCCAGGTTTTTTGGGATGGCGATGAATACTATGTAAACAACGACAGGCAGGAGGCGGGAATGTTTTTCAGGGAGTATCAGCAACATCCGGTGTTGAAGAGAACGTATCCTTCCAGTTTTCCTTCTCACTTTCGGGCTGACAAAATCCTTCGCGTGTTTGGTTCGGCACAGCCCGCGGGGCAATCCAAACTAATGGGCCAGATAATAAAAGAGCAATTGGAAAAAGGAATGTTGCCGGAGCAAACATTGATTGTACTGCCCGATGAAAAGTTGTTGATGCCGGTTTTATATAGCATACCCAAAGAAGTTGACAAGCTGAATGTGACCATGGGTTTTGGATTGAACAGCACACCTTTTTATAGTTTGATCGAGTTGTTGGTGGAACTGCAGATTGGAAAGAAGAAGGATCATTTCAATCACCGGCAGGTATTGGCCATCTTGGGCCATCCGTATGTGGTAGCTGCCGATGCATTGGCTTCCCACGCCAAGCGCAAAGAAATTTTAAGTCACAATTGGGTTTTTATCCCGCAAGGATTTCTTGCCACTGCACTGCCGCTCCATCGCTTAGTTTTTGGAGATATGGAAGAAGGTCTACTGTCCTACATCACCGCCATCATCCGCGAGATTGGATCGTTTGATTCCATCACCGACCTCGACAAAGAATTTGCTTTTCAATTTATCAAACTTATCAATCGTATCCAGGATGTGATCGGAGAGCCTGCCAAAGAAACAAGTGGAGATGCGAGGGAAAAAGTAAAGTCGTTGAAATCATTTTTGCGATTGCTCCGCCAGTTGGTGCGCGCTCAAAAAATTCCGTTTAGCGGAGAGCCACTGCAAGGCATGCAAGTGATGGGCGTTCTTGAAACACGTAATCTGGATTTTAAAAATGTGTTTATCCTTTCGCTAAACGAAGGAGCTTTCCCGTCCTTTGGAGGAAAGGGTTCGTATATTCCTTTCAACGTTAGGCGCGCGTATGGGCTGCCTACTGTGGAGCATCAAGATGCTATTTACGCGTACTTGTTTTACCGGGTGTTGCAACGTGCCGAAAATATCTTCCTTTTTTACAATACCGAAACCGATGTGTTGGGCCAGGGTGAAATGAGCCGCTACCTGCAGCAACTGATTTTTGAAAGTGGTTTGAAAATCGAAAAGCAAATTTTGCATAATCCGGTTCAGCCATCGGCCATCATGCCCATCAGCATAACAAAAACTGACGAGGTGCATCGGGCATTGGCCATGATGAGCGAAACACCGGCCCGCTTTAGAGGGATTTCACCTTCGGCCATCAACACGTACATAGAGTGCCGTTTGAAATTTTACTTCCGCTATGTGGCGCACATAAAGGAACCCAAAGAAGTGGAAGAAGATATTGATGCCCGCGTGCTGGGCAACTTCTTGCACAAAGTGATGGAGCGGTTTTACAAAGGCTTGTATGCCAAGAAGAAAAATAAATCGGTGGAACAGGGCGACTTTGAAGGAATGGACACAGTGATCGATCAGTTGATTGATGAAGTGTTCATCGCAGAGTACCGGCTTGACCCGACCCTCAAAGTTGATTACGAAGGTCAGCGATTGATCGTGAAAGAAATTGTAAAGCGGTTTGCCAAGGGGATTTTGGACAAAGATAAATTGCATGCACCTTTTGTGATGGAGGGGATTGAGCAGGAAGGATTACTTTACACAATGAAAATTGATCACGCTCCTGGCTTTGCAGTGATTGGAGGAAAAATTGACCGCGTGGATATGAAAGAAAATCTACTGCGCATCATCGACTATAAAACCGGAAAAGATTCCCTTAGCTTCGATACGGTGGCATCGCTGTTTGCACGGGATGAAAAACGAAACAAGGCGGCCTTTCAAACTTTGTTGTATGCGTTGCTGTACCGGTCCAATCATCCGGCTACCCAAGACATGCAGCTTGTGCCAGGCCTGATCAACCGCGATTATCTTTTTGGCGATGGCACCGATTTCGGATTGAAAATGAAAAGGCAATCCGTTGAAAATGCCAACCATCTGCTGCCCGAATTTGAATTGCTGCTGAAAGAAACACTCGAAGAAATTTTTGATCCAAACAAACAATTTGATCAAACCACGCTGCTTGAGCATTGCAAATTCTGTCCGTATAAAAACATTTGTTACCGATAACAATAGAATGATAACGAAAGCGACTTACAACTAAACTCACGATATGCAAACAATACTTGGGGCCAATGGAACCATAGGCAAAGAACTTTCAAAACACCTGCCACGCTACACTTCGCAAATCCGGCAGGTGAGCCGCAATCCAAAAATGATCAACCCATCGGATGAGTTGATGAAAGCCGATCTGTTAAATTATTCCGAAACAGAAAAGGCCGTGGCCGGCAGTGACGTGGTTTACTTATTGGCCGGCTTAAAGTATGATGCCAAAACATGGCAACAGCAATGGCCCGTGGTGATGAAGAACACCATCGATGCTTGCAAGAAGCACGGGAGCAAACTTGTGTTTTTTGATAATGTGTATGCCTATGGGCAGGTAGCGGGCGTGATGACGGAGGAGACACCGTTCAACCCCAATTCTAAAAAAGGTGAGGTGCGTGCCAAGATTGCCACGCAGTTGTTGGACGAAATCAAAGCAGGTAATCTAAAAGGCATGATTGTGCGCGGTGCCGATTTTTATGGGCCTGGTGCTGCGCTCAGTTTGATCCATTCCACCGTTACCGAGCGGCTGAAGGCGGGCAAGGGTGCGCAGTGGATCGGTGACAAGAAAAAGATACACACATTTACTTATACACCGGATGCCGGAAAAACGGTGGCGTTGCTTGGCAATGCAGAGGAAGCCTACAACCAAACCTGGCATGCTTTGACCTGTGCCGAGAAAATTACCGGAGAGAAGTTTATACAGATAGCGTATGAGATCATGAACATGCCCGACAAGGGTGTGCAAGCAATGTCGAAAACGGGAGTGCGTGTGTTGGGATTGTTCATACCGGTGCTCCGCGAATTTGTGGAGATGATGTACCAATTTGAGAACGATTATGTGTTTGATAGCAGCAAAGCAGAAAAGTTTTTAAATGAAAATCCAACGGCCTATCAGGAAGGAATACGAGTGACAATTAACACGTGACAATTGATAATGGATAATTTCAGCGAAAGGGCAAAAAAAAAGTCCGTAGAGAATAAGAAGTTTCTTCAATCGCTAAAGAAAAAAGATGCCCGTGCGATAGACGATGTGTTTCATGCTGTGCATGAGGAAGTTTTTGCGGAGACGGATTGCCTAACCTGTGCAAACTGCTGCAAAACCACCAGCCCGATTTTTTATCAAACCGATATTGAGCGTGTTTCAAAATCGCTGCGCATGAAGCCAGGCGAATTTATTGATCAATACCTGCGCATTGACGAAGACAAAGACTACGTATTAAAATCTTCTCCGTGTCCTTTTTTGGATAACGAAAATTATTGCAAGGTATATGACAGCCGGCCCAAGGCATGCCGTGAATATCCGCACACCAATCGAAAAAAAATGGTTCAGATCACCGATTTGACTTACAAAAATACTTTGGTGTGCCCTGCCGTGCTGGAGATGGTGGAGCGTATAAAGAAAATAAAGTTGTAAGATTGTTAGTCGGCTTACCACTCGGAGTGGTCTTGACGACTTAAGAACATTGACGACTCAAGAAACTTTTTAATCAATCACCTATGTCGCGAAAATTTATCTTCATTACTTTTCCGATCGTATTGCTTGTGGCCATTTATTTTTTAGGTCCCACACCCGCAAAGCCTGTATGGAATGAGGCGGCTGTTACAGTGCCAACCGATCCAACCGGATTGGAAAGTTATATTGCAACACAAGAGAGCAAGCATCGCATAAAACCCGATAACGAGGCACGTATCGTTTGGGTCGATAGCACAAGAAAAAGAACTGAGTACAGTGTGGTTTACCTGCATGGTTTTTCTGCCAGCCAAAAGGAAGGTGATCCTGTTCATCTTCAGTTTGCCAAAGAGTTTGGATGCAATTTGTATTTGCCCCGCCTTGCCGATCATGGCGTTGATACTACCGAGCAACTTTTGTACTTCACTCCCGACCGGTGGTGGGAAAGTTCAAAAGAAGCGTTGGCCATCGGCAAAGCCATTGGTGAAAAAGTTATTTTGATGAGCACATCTACGGGTGGCACGGTGGCCATTATGCTTGCGGCTGAATTTCCGGATGATGTATATGCGATGATCAACATGTCGCCAAACATTGCCGTGAATGATCCGAATGCGTGGTTGTTGAACAATCCCTGGGGTTTGCAGATAGCGCGCATGGTTATTGGAAGTGATTACCAGCAAATCAAATATGATTCTGCCCGGCAGATTTATTGGAATTCAAAATACCGGATCGAATCATTGACACAATTGCAGGAAATGATTGAAGATAAAATGGTGACACCAACATTTGAAAAAGTGAAATGCCCTTCGCTCACATTATATTATTATAAAAATGAGAATGAGCAAGACCCCACGGTGATGGTAAGTGCGATGTTGGAAATGAACCGTCAATTAGGAACTCCCGATTCGTTGAAAGCAGCCGTGCCTGTTCCCAACGCGGGCAATCATGTGCTTGGCTCGTCCCTTGTTCCTGGTGATTTAGAAACGGTGCGGAATGAGGTGAGAAAATTTGCGGTAGAGAAACTTCGAATGATGCCGATCAATTGATTTCTATTCTTTCATTTGATTTTTACTCCTTCTTTTTGAATGTTTTCAAAGAGTGGTGTGATAGAATGATTTTCAATCCAATCATTTTTCGAATAGATCAGTGGGGAAATAATTTCTCCTGTTTCCAATTCAATTTCATAAAAATCGTCCATGAACTTAGTTTCAA
>JANOQB010000453.1:0-6490 GCA_031422215.1 Cytophagales bacterium
GTTCATTTTATGCAGCAACCCTTTGATGACGAACTGTCGCTAAAGAATTGCCGCTAACGTACTTATTCCAGCCACATTCTCACCCAAAACCTACCATTGCTTGTTGGCTTTATGCCATAACATGGCTGATATTTATTTCTAAGGTGTGCATTTTCTACAAATCGCCAAATGGCGTGTCCAAATTTTTATGCTTTGGGTGCTTTCGGATCAGCCATCCATCTCCACACCATTAAAAGCAGAAACTTTAATTTCAGTGCTGGCATCCGTTTGATAATGAAATTTTTAATACCTTGAAGGGCGTTACGCTATGAGAAAATCCTACTTATTTTTTTCACATTTATTTTATTCCTTCCCCATACAACTTTTGTTGAACAACTTCAGGCGCAACCACGTGCTGATATTGTGCTGGATCATTTTGTTTGCCATGATCACCGGCACCTTTGGCAAATACTTAGGCATCCCCTATCTCTTTCTGGATCCCGAGTATTTAAACAAGGTTGGCTTTACCAGTTTCCTTATCATGGGGCTGCTTACCGCGGGCTTTACCATGGCCTTTCACATCACGTGCTACATTTCTGATGGTCACCGATTTTCATTTATTGGCGCACTGTCCAGTCCATTCAAAAAGTTTACGGTCAACAACAGCATTATACCGATCGCTTTTTTGGTCACATACGTTTTCCAAATTGTTGCCTTTCAAATCAACAACGAATACACGAGCAAGATCGAACTAGTTCAAAACTTAGCTGGGCTCTTTTTAGGCTACATCATCATGACGATGCTTTTCTCCATGTACTTTCGCTTCACCAACAAAGATATTTTCCGGTATGTGGTGTGCCGCATTGACGAGAAGTTAAAACAAAGCGTGCAAGTAACGCGCGCCAGTGCCATGCGAAAATTGGACATTGTGCGCAAAAAACAAGTGCGCGTTGATTATTACCTCACCAGCTATTTAAAAGCAAAACCCGTTGACACCACCAGTTTTTACGACCGCACCACGGTGCTCCAGGTTTTCGATCAAAATCATTTCAACTTAGTAGTGATAGAGGTGTTCGTGTTTTTCCTTGTGCTGTTGCTGGGCTTGTTCAAAGACTATCCATCATTCCAGATACCTGCGGCTGGAAGTGCCATTATTTTCCTTACCATTTTTGTGATGCTCTCGGGCGCGTTCTCGTATTGGTTTGGCGGATGGTCGGCCACGGTGGCGTTGATTTTATTTCTGGTGTTGAACCACTTGGTGGGCGAAGATTTCTTCAACAAAAAATACGAAGCCTTTGGGCTGGATTATGATGTGTTGCCTGCTCCGTATTCCATTGACGCATTGCAACTACAAACCGACAGTGCCGTGATGGAAAGCGACAGACAGACCATGCTTGCGCAATTGGAAAACTGGCGAAAGAAATTTGATGTCAAGCCAAAGATGGTTTTCCTGTGCGCCAGTGGCGGTGGCAAGCGTGCTTCACTATGGACACTCAATGCCTTGCAAACTGCCGACAGCCTTTCAGGTGGCAAGTTGATGAAGCATAGCATATTGATCACCGGTGCTTCAGGCGGACTGATCGGGGCGAGTTATTTTCGTGAACTTAAACTGCGCGAGCAGCAAGGCGAATTGATTAAACCGTATGCCAACATCCACCGCGAAAAAATTTCGAGCGACAATTTAAACCCGTTGATATTCAGTTTGCTCGCCAACGATCTTTTTATTGGCTTCCATAAGTTTGAATATGCCGGCAAGGCTTATCAACGCGACCGCGCTTTTACGTTTGAAGACCAACTCAACCAAATCACGGAGGGGCTGATGGACAAACCCATTCGCGCCTATGCCGAAGAGGAAAGCAAAGGAAACATACCGATGGTGATACTCACGCCCACGGTTGTCAACGATGGACGTAAACTGTACATCGCCTCGCGGCCCGTTTCGTTCATGAATTCTGAACTAGGGAATTTTCATAACTACGGGCAGAGCAAAGTTAGCGGCATTGATTTTCACCGCTTCTTCAAAGACCAGGATGCCGGAGACTTGCGTTTTCTTTCTGCGCTTCGCATGAGCGCCACCTTTCCTTACATCACACCCAACACAACCTTGCCAACGGACCCTCCCATCCAGATCATGGACGCTGGCATCTCCGACAATTTTGGAATGTCGGACGCAGTACGGTTCCTCTATCCGTTCCGGGAGTGGGTAAAAGAAAATACTTCGGGTGTGGTGTTCGTTTCGATACGCGACTCGCCCAAGCTGAGCAAGATCAATGCGGCCAGCTCCATGACCATCATCGACAACATGACGCAGCCTATCAGCAATGTGTACAACAATTTTGAAAATTTTCAGGACATCACCAGTGACTTGTTGATCGGGCAGGCACACTCCTGGTTGCCGTTGCCCATCGACCGGGTGGATATTCAATACCAGGCAGAAAATTATTCCCCTGTACTTCAAAAGATGGACAGCATACGCAGCACCAGTGCACGGGCATCGCTAAGCTGGCGATTGACTACCCGCGAGAAGCAGAGCGTGATGAGCAACATCAACTCGGACAAAAACAAAGAGGCGGTGGAGAAATTGGTGAGGCTGTTGGAAGGAGATAGGAGATAGGAGTTAGGAGGAATTTAGAAGTCAGAAGTCAGAATAGGAGTTAGGAGTTAGGAGATTGGAGATGGGAGATATGAGATTACTTCAACATTCAGACTTCGTTATTCATTATTTGATATTCAAATTCGTTGATTCGAGATTGCACCTCTACTTCAAAAAAAATCAAATTCGCTGATCCGAGACCGCTCTCTTGTTAGGAGAACACACAGCAACTAGTATCAAGTATCCAGAATCCAGTCCAGCACCCAGCATCCCCGTAAACAAATATCTTCCCAAATTTTTATCTCACTGCCAGCCCCTGCATCTTTGCGCGATTTTAAAGCATGACTTCGCACGAACAAATTCTGAAAACACTTTCGCTGATCCAATTGGAGCGGCAGGCCGACCTGGAACAATACCGTCAAAAAATATTGTTCCGTTCCATCAGTCAGCGAACGAAAGAAGGCACCACCTGGTATCCGGTGAGGTTGCTGCGCGACTACATCGGCACGGGCGAACGCATCATCATTGAAGTGGAAAAAACAAACCACCTGGATCAACCCAATTTTTTCCAAAGCGGAAAATTAGTGAGTGTGTTTTCCAATTCATCGGGAACACCCAACAAACATCATCAGCAAGGCGTGATCAATTATGTGCGCGAAAACACGATGGTGATCACCCTTAACGGAGATGAACTTCCCGATTGGATCGATACCAGCATGCTGGGCGTGGATGTGATGTTTGACGAGATGACCTACAAAGAAATGGAACACGCCCTGAAAGCGGTGATGAAAGCGGAAGACAACCGCCTGGCGGAATTGAGGGAGATGTTTTTAGGCAATCAAAGTTCGGGTTATAAGCCTCACGATGAAAGTCAAGAATTTATCAGTGTCAGTGGAGCATTGAATGAAAGTCAGCTTGCAGCTTTGCAGAAAATAATTAGTTCTCCTGATGTAGCGTTTATACACGGCCCACCGGGAACCGGAAAAACTACTACGCTGGTGCAGGCCATACGGCAAACGGTGAAAGAAGAAAAGCAAGTATTGGTTTGTGCGCCCAGCAATGCTGCCATTGATTTGCTTGTTGAAAAACTTTCGGAGCAAGGCTTGCAAGCCCTGCGCATAGGCCACCCGGCCCGTGTTACAGAACAGTCGCTGAGCAAAACGTTGGATGCGCGCATTGCGGCCCATCCAAATTTTAATGAGTTGCGTGCTCTACGCAGGAAGATGGAGCAGGCACGTGCCCAGGCGCAAAAATACAAACGCAATTATGGCTATCATGAAAAGGAGCAGCGGAGAATGCTGTTTGAAGACGCACGCACGATGAAAGCAGATGCCGATGTACTGGAATTTTATATCACAAACGATTTGCTCAATTCCAGTGATGCCATTTGTTGCACGTTGGTAGGCTCCTCGCACCCAGTGCTGCGCGGAAGAAAATTTAAAACTGTTTTTATTGACGAAGCCGGACAGGCCCTGGAGCCAGCGTGCTGGATACCGATCTTAAAATCGCAACGCGTTGTGCTGGCGGGCGATCATCAGCAACTGCCGCCCACGATAAAATCGCAAGAGGCCGCGAGTCAAGGATTATCCAAAACACTTTTTGAAAAAGGGATTGAAAAATTTCCGGGCCACTCGCAGATGTTGCAAGTGCAATACCGCATGCATGAGATGATCATGAAATTTTCTTCCGACTATTTTTATCATGGCAACCTGATCGCTCACCCTTCGGTGGCGCATGAACTGCTAAGGCCCAATCAACCGCCCATTGAATTTATAGATACGGCCGGCAGTGGCTTTGCCGAAATGCAAGACCCGGAAACCCGTAGCCGTTTCAACAAAGAAGAAGCAGCGTTGCTCATGCGCTTAACAGAACAACTGATCGATGAGATAGGTATTGAGACCTGGCTGGAACAAAACCTGACAATGGGGATCATAACACCTTACAGCGCGCAGGTGGACCAACTGCATCTGCTTGCCGAAGGATCGGCTCAGCTTGAACCGTTGAATAAATTGATTTCCATCAACACAGTAGATGCTTTTCAGGGGCAAGAGCGCGACATTATCGCCATCAGTTTTGTGCGCAGCAACGACAAAGGCGAAGTTGGCTTTCTATCGGACATTCGCAGGACGAATGTGGCCATGACCCGTGCACGGAAGAAATTAATTATGGTGGGAGACAGCGCTACACTGGGATCGCATCCGTTCTACACTAAATTGCTTGACTATGTGCAAGCCAATGGTTTTTATAAGAGTGCGTTTGAGGTTTGAAATTGGGTATTTTATGTTGCCTGACCTACGTAGTACACCGTAACAGGTTTAATCCACCACTTCATAGATAACCACAGCTTTCGATTTATTTTTCAAAACCACTTCGCCTGCTTTACGGCAATTGAATGATCCTTTTATTTTTTCGTAGGAGGCATGGTTGACAATAATCTGACCGGGCCCGGCCGTAGATTGCAATCGCTGAGCTGTGTTCACCACATCGCCTATCACCGTGTAGTCCAACCTGCGCAATGTGGCGGAACCAATATTGCCCGAAACCATTTCGCCACTGTTTATGCCAATGGAAACTTTGGGAGCATAGCCGTTGTGCTCAATGGATATTGGAAGGCTATCTAATTTTTCTTTCACCTTGAGGCATGCATCCACGGCCCTGTCCAAATGATATTCCTCCCGAAAAACAGCCATCACGGCATCGCCCATAAATTTATCCACATAGCCACCTTGCGCCATTATCTCTTTCACAATAACATCAAAGTACGTGTTTAGTATTTGCACTACTGTATCGGGATTTTCATTTTCACTGATGGTGGTAAACCCACAGATATCAATGAAGGCTACCGTGGCGAGCACCATTTCGTTGGATGCAATAGACGTTTCAAATTCGCGGCCGCCCATAAAATTGAGCACGTTTTGGTCGACATACATTTTCAGAATATTGTTTTCCTTTACGGCCTTCAGCGTATCGCGAATTTGGCCTACGTGTTTGATGGTCTTTTCGATGGTAAGGGTGAGGTCATCAAAGTTGATGGGCTTGGTAATGAAATCAAAGGCACCTCGGTTCATGGCGGTGCGAATGTTGGCCATATCGCCATAGGCAGAAACCATCACGGTTTTCAGAAGCGGGTTGGTCTCACTCAACTTGCCTAACAGTGTGAGGCCATCCATTTCAGGCATGTTGATGTCGCTGAGCACAAAGTCGATGTCGGGATATTGTAGCAGTTTTGCGAGTGCATCATTGCCATTTGAGGCGAAAATGAATTCGTACTGTTGCTCACGGATTTTTTGCCGAAATTTCTGCTTGATCAGCATTTCTAAATCAGCCTCATCATCGGCCACTAATATTTTTGTCATCTGTTATTTCAGATTTAGTTTTTCTTTGAGTTTGGCAAAATCGAGGGGCTTAGTTAAAAAATCGTCTGCCCCCAGTTCGTTAGCAATGCGATGATTATCGGAATCGCCATAGGCGGTGATCATCATAACTACCGGAGGTGGCTTCATGTATTTTTTCTTCACTTCTTCCAATAGCTGTAATCCGCTCATGCCCGGCATGTTTATGTCCGATAAGATAAGCATGGCCTCGTGTTCCCATCGATTGAGCTTTACAAGTGCATCTTCACCCGAAAAGGCAAAGACAAACTCGACTTGTCCGCTTTTTATTTCATTTCTAAAACGCTGCTCAAACAAGGTTTTAATGTCTTGTTCGTCATCCACTACCAATATCTTCATTCGTCTATTTTTATATTGTTAAAACTACAATAAACTCCGTTCCCGCGCCCTCTTTAGTGGTTACTTTTATTTCCCCCTGGTGCCCCTTCGTAACAATATCATAACTCAAACTCAATCCTAATCCAGTACCCTGGCCTGTCGGCTTAGTAGTGAAGAATGGCTGAAAAATTTTATCGAGTATTTTATG
>JANOQB010000454.1:0-5133 GCA_031422215.1 Cytophagales bacterium
GAAGCGCAGATACGAACCGTTCTCAATATAATAAGTTGATGGGTTTGTGCTGATCACATCGTTGGAACGCAATTTTGGAATGTATCGCAACACGGTGCTCAAAACTGATGGCAACCCGCTTACGCAATACTTTGGGTTTACCACCCGTATCCCGGCCATGTCGGTTACCCAGCAGGATAATCCTCTGTCATCCTTTTTTGGATATATCATTGATGGAATATTCCAGACCGATCCGGAAGCAACTGCACATCCTTTACAGTTTAGCAGTACTCTTGGTGCCAACAATAAAGCAGGCCAGTTTATTTTCAGGGATACCAACGGTAGGGATGCCTCTGGAAATTTGACCGGCCAGCCAGATGGCAAGATAGATGCATCGGACCGCACTATCATCGGCAATCCGCATCCAGACTTTACTTATGCCTTAAACCTTAGTGCCGGATATAAAAACTTCGACCTGACTGTGTTTGCACAAGGCGTTCACGGCAACGATATTTTCAACTATGTTAAGTACTGGACCGACTTCCAGACCTTTGCCGGCAACCGTAGCCGTACTATGTGGGAAGGAAGCTGGAGGCCTGGCAAAACAGATGCTGTACTTCCACAGTTGCGCTCGAATGATGTGATCAGCACGAACCCATCAACTTATTATATTGAGAACGGTTCGTATCTGCGCTTCAAAAACATCCAGTTGACTTACACCTTGCCCAAGAACCTGATTTCTAAATTGGGCATGTCAAGTTGCGCTGTTTATTTACAGGGACAAAACTGGATAACCATAACCAACTACACGGGGTTAGATCCTGAAATCAACTTGCGTAATTATGGCGCAGGAAACGATCGCCACATGGGTGTTGACGAAGGCTCTTATCCGGCCTTCAAAGCAACCCTTATAGGTATCAATGCAAGCTTTTAATAGTTAAAATATAAAAAAAAGAATATGAGAAAATTAAGTTTGATTATGCTGGTGGTGGCTACTTTGCTGCCACTGTCATGCAGCGACTCTTTTCTGGAAGTTGCACCCAAAGGTTTGCTAAGTGTGCAAACATTGAGCAATAAAATAGGGGTTGAATTCCTGTTGACAGGTGCCTATTCATTGCTGGATGGTTGGAATGGAACCGGAACTTCTTTTCATTCGGCCGCTGATAATCACGTGTATGGAAGCATTGCAGCCGATGATGCGTATAAAGGAACTACCTCTGGTGACCAACCGGATATGACCTTTATTGAAACGCACAACATCCTTCCTGACAATGGTTATTTCAGGGGCAAATGGAGGGTTTTATATGATGGTATTTCGCGCAGCAACGATGTTTTGCAAATGCTTCCGAAAGCTACAGACGTAACCCCCGCTGATGCAGCTATCATCACAGCAGAAGCACGGTTCCTTCGCGCTCACTACCATTTTGATGCGAAGAAAATTTGGAACAACGTGCCTTACATTGATGATGTAACCTATGACCCGCTTGAACCCAATAGCACCAAGCAGATCAATACGGTTGATATCTGGCCTAAGATCGAAGCTGATTTTGATTTCGCCTACAAAAATCTGGATCAAACCGGTGCTGCACGCAATGGTCAAAGAGGCCGCGCCACCAAATGGGCTGCTGCTGCCTACCTCGCAAAAGCATATATTTTCCAGAAAAAATTTGCGCAGGCAAAAGTATTGTTAGAAGCCATAGTGGCCAGCGGCAGATACAGTTTAGTGCCACGCTACAATGATAACTATCGGGCGTCCACAAAAAATAATGCAGAGTCCATTTTTGAAATACAGTTTTCGGTAAATGATGGTACCACGGGCGGGCAAAATGGTAACAATGGGGCAACCTTAAATTATCCTTACGCAGGCCCTGCTACTTGTTGCGGTTTCTTTCAACCTGCTCAAAACTTGGTGAACGCATTTAAGGTAGATGCAAATGGACTCCCTTTGTTTGATACCTTTAATGCTACTGATTTTAAAAATGACAGAGGTGTTGAATCGAATGCAACATATGCACCAGATATCACTACACCTGTTGATTCACGTTTAGACTGGACAGTTGGACGCAGGGGCGTGCCTTACCTAGACTGGGGTATTCATCCAGGAAAATCTTGGGTGCGCGAACAAGCCTATGGTGGACCTTATTCACCGATCAAGCACATGCATTACTTAGCCGAAAGAGGAACACTTTCATCGGCAGTGGGCAGTGGAAGGCAAAATGCCAATAACTATCGCATGATCCGTTACGCACATGTGTTGTTATGGCTTGCTGAATGCGAAGCGGAAGTAGGAAGTTTGGACCAGGCCCGAGTTTATGTAAACATGGTAAGGGCGCGGGCAGGCAATTCAGCTGGGTTCGTGAAATTGCCAAGTGGTGCAAATGCGGCCAACTATGTGGTTGGTACTTATCCTGCAGCAACGGCTCCTTTTGATACCAAAGCCGGTGCACTTAGAGCCATTCAATTTGAAAACCGCCTTGAGTTTGCTATGGAAGGCCACAGGCGCTTTGACCTGGTGCGATGGGGAATTGCGAAGCAGACTCTTGATGCTTATTGGGCTGTAGAAGGAAATAAACAGTCTTATTTGAAAGGAGTGACGTTTACGGCTGGTAAGCACGAGTATTATCCAATACCTACACAGGAAATTTTGAACAGTTCAATTTCTGGTACTGCTACCTTGAAGCAAAACCCTGGGTATTGATTTTTTATTGAAGAAGTAAACTTGAAAGAGGCCGTCCCAGTTTATTTGGGGCGGCTTTTTTTTGTAATTGCTAGTTGGTGTAGATTTAGAACAAAAATTACCATGCATCTATACAACACCTCTCAAGGCCAACTACTGATCAAAGACGGTATAGCTTTTTTATTTACAGAATCGTGGGATTCGCTGATCAACCAACCCAAACTTTACAATCACCTGGAAAAACTTTTGGGCAACGCACAACCAATTTCTCCTGAGCAAAGCCGCAAGCTGCAAACTAACCCACTAGCACCCATTGGCAACCAGGAAGTGTGGGCTGCTGGCGTCACCTATTTGCGCAGCCGCGATGCGCGCATGGAAGAATCGAAAAGTTCGGGTGCTGCCGATGTGTATCAAAAAGTGTATGAAGCCGATCGCCCGGAATTATTTTTTAAGGCATTGCCACACCGTGTAAGCGGGCCTGGCGATGATGTTTATATCCGCCAAGATTCTTCGTGGAATGTGCCTGAACCGGAACTAACACTGTTCATCAATTCGGATGGAAACATTCAGGCATACACTATCGGCAACGACATGAGTTCGCGCAGCATCGAAGGCGAAAACCCGTTGTACCTTCCCCAGGCAAAAATCTATGAACGGAGTTGCGCGTTGGGCCCGTGTTTGTTCGTGCCCGAAAAACCAATTTCAACAGAAACGCAAATAAGCATTTCGATAAAAAGAAATTTGAAAGAAGTGTTTGCCAATTCCATTCAACTGAACCGGATGAAACGAAACCTGCCGGAGTTGGCCACCTGGCTTTACAAAGCCTGTAAATTTCAATACGGTTGCTTCCTCATGACGGGCACGGGCATTGTGCCTCCCAATGATTTTACTTTGCAAGTGGATGATGAAGTTTCCATTTCCATTGAGAGGATAGGAACGCTGCGCAATACAGTTCAATGGATTTGATCACCAATGTTTAATTTCAATGCTTCTTCTTGGTGAAACTTCGTGGCCTTTGTGGCTCCCGATAGCTATCGGGAGTGGTTCAAATTTTCGTACTCTTTACCTGCCACTAAGGCTCTAAGAAAGCAAGAAGTATAGCATCTGTTAATCAAACAACCCCTGCGCCCTGGATGGCGGAACAATTTTTAAATGCTTGTATGCAATTTCAGTGGCTTCCCTTCCGCGCGATGTGCGTTTGATGTATCCCTCTTGAATCAGAAATGGTTCATATACTTCTTCAATGGTCTCGGCTTCTTCTCCCACGGAAGTGGCAATGGTAGTTAACCCCACCGGGCCACCTTTAAATTTTTCGATGATGGTAGTGAGGATCCTATTGTCCATATCGTCCAAACCATTTTCGTCCACATCCAATGCTTTGAGTGCCATTTGTGCAATGGCTTTAGTGATGGTGCCGTCACCTTTTATCTGTGCGAAGTCGCGGGTGCGCCTTAACAAATTATTGGCAATGCGCGGTGTGCCCCTGCTTCTGCGTGCAATTTCAAAAGCGGCATCTTCTACAATGGGTGTGTGGAGTATGCCAGCCGAACGGTTCACTATTTTCGTAAGCAATTTCGAATCGTAATATTCCAATCTGGAATTTATTCCGAAGCGTGCACGAAGTGGAGAGGTGAGCAAACCCGCACGCGTTGTTGCCCCGATCAATGTGAATGGATTTAATGAAATCTGTACCGACCTGGCGTTGGGCCCCGAGTCGAGCATGATGTCAATCCGAAAATCTTCCATAGCCGAGTACAGATATTCTTCCACGATCGGGTTTAGCCGGTGGATTTCGTCTATGAACAAAACATCGTTGATCTCTAAGTTGGTAAGCAGGCCGGCCAGGTCACCGGGTTTGTCCAGCACAGGCCCCGAAGTGATTTTAATATTCGAGCCCAACTCATTCGCGATGATGAAGGAAAGAGTTGTTTTACCCAAACCGGGCGGGCCGTGCAAGAGAACATGGTCAAGCGACTCGCCACGCTGCTTGGCGGCCTGAACAAAAATTTTGATGTTCTCCACCACTTTGTGCTGGCCGGTGAAGTCCTGAAATGAAAGTGGGCGCAATGCCTTTTCAATTTCTTTTTCTTCTGGTTCCAGCCCTTCCCCTTCGGCTTTTAGGTAATCTTCACGCATGGGTCAAAGTTCAAGATTTAAGTTCAAAGTTCAAGACTAAGGGATGTTGTGGTTTAGGTATTGATTTTTATTTTGATAGGTTCACTCGCAAAACTTTGGCTCTTTGTACAAGGATTTTGGTATCTTCTTTAGTTAGATCTTTCTTCTTGGATTTATCATAAACATTAAGGAGAAAAATTTTGTTGTGAACCGAAATCACTAAATGAATTATTCTGGCACCAAAACTTTTGCCTGAAGATTTTCCCGAGATTGAAATTCTCAATTTATACAAGCCATGCCCTAAGTGATCGCCCCGTTCGGGATTTTCCTCCAACGATAAAATGGTATTTTGAATGTCGTGT
>JANOQB010000455.1:0-1545 GCA_031422215.1 Cytophagales bacterium
TACTTCGCGCGCAAACTGAACCAAGTACCCATAAGGCACCAAAAAAATGGAGCCGGATACTTGTTGTGCCCACCACATTGATAGCAGTCGGCCTTTATACCACTAATGAAAAACGTTTTATCAATCGGTTTTCTGTGCGTGCCGAACGAAATGAGGAGATGCCTCTTTTCAACAATAATATAGACGACTATCTCCAATATACTCCCGCCATTGCGGTGTACGCGCTGAATGCGTTTGGCAAAAAAGGAAAGAACGATTGGAAAAACAGGACGCTGCTATTGATAAAATCAGAATTGCTGATGACGGCCGTGGTGTTTCCGCTAAAAAAACTCAGCCGCCAGATAAGGCCCGACAGCAGCAACTTCCGGTCGTTCCCCTCGGGCCACACGGCACAGGCTTTTGTGGCGGCCACATTTTTGCACAAAGAGTTTGGGCATAAAAGCATCTGGTACAGCGTGGGTGCCTATACAGTGGCAACCGCTATTGGCACACTGCGAATAATGAACAACAAACACTGGATTTCGGATGTATTGGTTGGGGCGGGCATCGGCATATTGTCAACCAATTTGGTGTATCACTCTCACCGCTATCGCTGGGGAAAAAAACCAGCGTTGACCCTTGTGCCTACCTATGCCCAAGGCCCTGGGCTTTACTTATCGTACAAATTTTGAGGCAACTTTTAGATTTTTGAAGTGTCGCAATCATTAAACAAATAAATTTCATGGAACTAACCCTCACCACGCCCGCACTGCTTTTTCCAACTGTCTCATTGGTTTTGTTGGCCTACACCAATCGGTTTCTCGCGGTGGCTGTCCTCATTCGCAAATTGGCCAACGACTACAACTCCAAAGCAGATAAGCGTTTGGCCGACCAGATACGAAATCTAAAAATCAGGTTGATCTTGATCCGGAACATGCAAATGTTCAGCATCTTCGCACTCTTCCTCAGCGTGCTGTGCATGTTCTTTCTGTTCAATGGCCAGGAGGCCATCGGCAAATATATCTTCGGGGCTTCGTTGATTTCCTTATTGATTTCGTTGGGGATGTCGCTGCGCGAAATACAAATTTCCACGCGTGCACTTTCCATTCAGCTTACGGACATAGCCGTTGATGTGAAGTTGTAGAGTCGACTTTAAGTTGTTGGATAAATCTTTGACCTTACTAACCGGCCTTACGCAAAACATTTAAAAGACGTGTCAGCCTGAAGCTCTCGAAGGCTGTTTTAATTAATTAGTCTAATCAGTTTTTCGAGTGCCTCAAACTGACATCCAAGTTGGTTTGCGTAACATCACTTACTAAACCAATTAAAAAATTGACAGTTGATAATTTTTGCAACTTGCCATTCCCTACAACCAACTCAAAATTTTGAACCACATAGGCACACTAGACACATAGGGCTTTTCACATAGAGGTTATACCGTTACCTTATGAATTAGTCTGTAGAATAGGACTGGTATGGTACATTGGCTGAAACCAAATGGTCTTTCACTTTTAGATTTGTGTTCAGCTTTTAGATTGGTACTTTTTTGTCTTGACACAAAAAAGT
>JANOQB010000456.1:0-7187 GCA_031422215.1 Cytophagales bacterium
GAAGCGCAAATTCGAGGTTCTAAACATGCTTGGGACATCAGGCTTATTAGCACAGACTCACTAATTAAACTCTTAGCTCTAAAAGAAACGCTTAACGACACCAAAACGATTCAACAAATTACCGAATTACTTAAACCGAAAGAGTATACTCGTATTGACCAACTCATCGAACTTATTTTCGTTACTTCAAAGGATTTGCAAATTGAATTACCTACTGAGGAAGATATTGAAGAAGCTACTACAGAAAAGAAAACAAGAGCTACCTCAGAAGACAGAAGAACTCCTGTTAATTTTAATGAAGAATGCTTTTTAAAAGTAAAAACCAAACTCGGTCTTAGTCTAGTTAAGCAATCAAGAGTTTCCTATTCAAATCAAGAAAAATCAACAGCCTTAATTTGCGCTGTTTCTAAAGAATATGAGCAAGGACAGTACACCAAATTTTGGTTTGCATTTCATCCGCACCAACAAGAATATTTAAATGAATTTCAAAATAGTTTTGTTGCATTTGGTTGCGGTTCACCAGAAGACACACTACTAATTCCGTTCAAAGAATTTGAGCAGTTCCTGAAAAATTGTGGGACAACCGAAAATGAGGAACGTATGTACTGGCACATTGTGATTCATTTCAGAGAAAAAAAATTCCTCATCGGACAACCTGGACTCGGACGCGGTTCAATGACGGACTTGACAAAATATAAAATATGATGTCAAGGAATGCCAGTTGCTAACACGGGTTAGTGGGCTGACAGTGCGAGTAGAAACATTTGAGCTTAATAAACATTAGTGCGGACAGACAGCCGAGTATTCCAAAAGCTCACCAACGCAAACCCCCGAAACCGTTACTTAATATTTACCAATGGAATAATTTGTCAATTGCACTTTGTCAATTTTCAATTGCTACTTCCACCCCACCGCCATCCACACTGCCAACCGGTTCAATTCATTTTTTATGATCTTCGTGCTGGGTTCGCCCGCCACATAAGTATTTTTCCAATAATAAGTTGGGTATGCATAGTACGAGGTGATCAACTGGCTTTTGCTGCCAAGCCCAAAAGAAATCCGCATCTTCTCGTAGCGGATGCGATAGCCCACACCAAAACCATAGACCTCGCCTGCTTTTGTTCTTTGATGTCCATATTCAAACCGGATTTGCGCAGGCCATGCCGATAGTGACTTGCCATACGTAAATTGAAAAAACAGCGCGTTCCGTTTTCCGGGAAAATCCCAACTCACGCTGCCGAATGCGGGCACAGTGTTCCAATTAAAATAAGAATCTAACCCCACGCCTGCACCAACCCTTAATCTCTTACCGATTTTTATTCCATGCGTAGTGGACCCGCTAAAACTGATCTCCTTTCCCTGGTTACAGAAAGTGCAACCCACCAAGGCCCCCATTTGAAATTGAAAATAGTACTCGATTTTATTTTGCTTTATGGAATCCGCGTTCAGGTTTTGCGCATGGCCATAAACACAGGCAATCAATCCAAAAAACAACAGGCAACAATTTTTCATTCTGTCACGATTGGCAGTTGGCTGATCAGCGTGATCTTCTTTATGTCGGAATAGTCATATTGATACAGCCCATTCTTGCCGATCATCATCGCCACCTTGTTGAACGGTATTATATCAAACGCATTGATGTTTTTATAGTGGGCCAGTTGGTTTGCCGAAATGGCGTTAACATCTTTGGCATTGTAAGCCTTGAGGCCATCGTCACCATCACAGATAAAAAGTATTCCATCATCAATTCCCAAACCATAAGGGTTGGTCATGGGATATATTTTCACCAACAGTGGAGCTTTCACATTGCTAATGTCTATCACCTCTAATTGATTGGTGAAGCCTGCGCAGACAGATCCACTCCTTAATGTAACGTAGGCATAATTGCCCTCTACCACCACGGGGTCGCAACTGCGCACGTGAGCATAATGGCTCAGCAGCGTGGGCTGCGTGGGCACTTGTAAATCAAAAATGTACATACCCGTTTGAGAGCCGACAAAAAGTTTGTTGTTATTGGGAAACAAGGTCTCTACATCCCACGAAAGTGGAATTTGATTTTTGGCAACCGGCATTGCTTGGTTTGATACATCCACTACATCCAAATTCATTCCATCCAAACCATAAAGAAAATCGCCATTGATTGTAAACCGGGCCATCGATCCGCCAACTCCTGTCTGGCTTCCTGCCGATGGAGCAGTGGCAGCTTTCGAACTGAACGATTGAGCGTCACCACCTGTTAGGGCTATTCCGTTTTGATAATAAAATCCGCCCCAGGGTTGGTACATGGCCTTGCAAGATGTTTCATTCACAGATACGCGCTCCATTTTTTTCCACTCGGTGAGTATCCCTTTGTCGGATGATACCATCATCCCCATCGAGGTGTAATTGTTAAAGAGTTTCTCGATGCGGTTGATCTCATGGATTTTTGAAAAATCCGAAATATCAAAAGCCACCAGATCAACATAGCTGTCGGCATAGAGTGTGTTGCCACGAATGGCCAGATCATAGTTTCCGGGGATGTTAAGGAAATGCAAGGGCGTTGGATTGGCCGGATTTTTATTGTCGATGATGTGGATTCCTTTGCCCGCCTCGTTGATGAACAATACCCCGTCCTTAAAATAAATCCTGCCAATTTCGGAAAGCGGTTTGGGTTCGGTGATCGATACTGCAGCTTTTATTTCCGCCCACGTAGCGTAGATAGGCTCGTAGTAAACAAAGTGATTGGTCTCTTCGCACTTGTCCGCACAATCGGTAAACAAAAAGGCAAAAACAAAAAGAAATAAAATAAACGGTAACCTAAGCGTGATGTGCGATGGCGTTTTCATGATCTTCCGGGTTTAAGGTCATGGGTTTGACCCTTGCACAACCCGAAAGGTTGGAATGTCTGAAATAAATTTTAGAAATAAAGATGCCTTCGTTCCAACAGCACGCTGATCAGCAACAAAGCCGTTACAAACAGAAGAGCAAATATCCCCGGCATCACCTTTTCCCTAAAAAACACAAATGCTGATTTCATAAAATTTGGTTTTGATAATTCCAACAACACTAAAACGCTCAAGCTCATTTAAAAATATACCGGAACCGGAACCCAACATCCCATGCCAATGGATTGGCCGGAGACGAATTGGATTTTAATACCGAATTGATGGAGTACCGTAACCCGGGCACCACGGAAATGCGATACTGGGTAGCGATTTTATAACTCACTTCGCTGCCAAACAAACCAGCCCAACTTACCATGCGATAAGGCGAATCGCTGTTGGCAGCCGAAGAATAGCTATCTAACTGACCACTTTTGTCGGTGAGGGTGTTTTGCAAAAAGAAATCGGTGGCAATGCCAGAGTTTAACTGAAGCCCAAACTTTCTGTCCACCAACAAATACCCGGCTTGCACGGGCAACGAAATCAACTGGTTTGTGCTATTTATCTCATAGGGTGATGTGGCCACCACAGATGAAAATGCTTTGCTGCCTGCATAATCGGCCACTGAAGCAAGAGCAGTATTGTTGGCATCCAGTGCAACAATATTGGAAGTGTAACCAATGGCTTGGTTGAGATATGAAACGCCTCCTTGCAAAACCCATTTTTCTGAAACACGCTTGCCCATGTTCATGCCAATAGAAAATACTGAGCCTTTGGATGATGCTGAACTTAATGTAGATGATGAGCCTACCGTGGTATAATTTTGAATTTGGATTGGTGATGAAACTGTGCCCCCGCCTAATGAAGGAGAATAATTTCCGGTGGAGGCACCCAACGAAGCCCACAAGTTTTCTTTCGTCTTCTTATCTTTTTTTGAATCCATAAATACAGCAGGCATGGCTGGAAGTTTTCGTGCTATGGTCACTTCGCGCATGCTGCCCTCAAGTTCGATGGTAAGGGCTGGGATCGTGGTTAACAACGATGGATAGTTGCGGGC
Source organism: Cytophagales bacterium (assembly GCA_031422215.1). Lineage (GTDB taxonomy): Bacteria > Bacteroidota > Bacteroidia > Cytophagales > Cyclobacteriaceae > ELB16-189. The sequence continues at coordinate 3,919 of JANOQB010000456.1, forward strand.
AACAAGTTGTTTGCCTTTCTGATTATCCTGTTGATACAATTCCTTTGTGATGGCATCCTTGGCAATGGACCGGTGCGAATTGTCTGGAACAAAGGCAACGGAATTTACGGATGGAATATCGGACACATTCTCTTTCGATGCTTTCACCTCGTTATTCTCAACATTGTTTTCCGCTGCAATCTTTTCTTTATCAAGTTGGGTTGGATTTGTTTTTTCTTCATTGCTTTGATTGGTGTTGGTATTTCTCTCTGTTAGGCCACGTGTTTTTTCGTATCCGGAATCAGAAATAAAATAGGTGCTCAGGCCACCCAGCAACAAAGCAAAAAATACAGACGCGGCCGCCAGCCGTTGATAAAACACTACCCTGCGCTTCATGACTACCGTGGCGGTTTTGTTCAAGCTCTGCTCCACGCCCAACCACACACTTTCCGATGGAGCTTGTTCGGCACCGTCAAATGCTTTTTGCCAGGCATCTTCAAACTTTCCTTTCTCCTGATTTTTCATACCTCTTTTCCAATTGATTCAATTTTATCTTCAGCAAACTCTTTGCACGGTTGTATTGCGACTTGGAAGTGCCCTCGCTGATCGAGAGCATTGCACTTATTTCTTTGTGACCATAACCTTCAATGGCAAACAGGTTGAATACCAACCGGCATCCGTCAGGCAAAGATTGTATCAATGCCAACAACTCGTCCAGGTGAAAGCCAGCCAAACTTACGTTCTCATCTTCCCGCAAGTCCACCTCCTCCACATCTATCATAGGGAGCAGATACATTTTTTGCCGTTGCGCATTCAAAGCTGTGTTGATCATGATGCGCGTCATCCAGGTGCCCAACCGTGCTTCGCCCCGAAAAGATTTTATGTTTGCAAACACCTTGATGAACCCTTCCTGCAAGGCATCTTCTGCTTCTTGGGTAGATTTGGCGTAACGCTGGCAAACCACCATCATTTTCCGGCAATAGCGATCGTACAAAGCCTTTTGTGCGGCCCCGTTTTCTTTTGCGCATTCCTCAATGAGGTTCTTTTCGGTATGCATTAACCTGATATTCCCTTAGACACAAAATTATAACGTTGAGTTGGAATGATAATTGAATTAATTATTCGTTTAGTTTTGAACTATGAGACCAATTTTTACACTGATCGCCTTACTGGTTTGCCAATTTGCCTTGGCGCAAAAGGAGTTGGAGTTTTCTGATAAATCATATGAAGATGAAATCCGCACCGTATTGGCCTACCCCAACAATGTGGGCCCGCGCAACAACCTGCGGCCTGCCGTGGTGCCGGTGGAAAACCAAAACCTGATCCTGGAATTTGACGACCTGCACGGAGAACGCAGCAACTACTATGTAAAGCTCATCCATTGCAACTATGATTGGGTAAAATCAAGTTTGCTGGATTTGGATTTCCTGTCGGAGTACAATGAGTTTCCCATTACGGAGTACGACCTGTCGTCCAATGTTTCTATCCCTTATGTGCATTATTATTTTCAGGTGCCGCCCGTAAAGTTGCCCGGCAATTATTTGTTGGTGGCTTATCGCGAAAGTGATGAGGACGATATATTGCTATCGAAAAGGTTTATGGTGTTCAGCAACCAGGCTCATGTTTTTCAGGACGATCAACTGCAAGGGGCCGGCACCCTTCGCGCCAGCAACCAACAACTCAATTTCAAAGTGAATTACTCCCGGCTCGATATGGTAAACCCATTGGAAATGGTGCATGCCGTAGTACGTCAAAACCAACGGTGGGACAACGCACGCATGAACGTGCGCCCCAGTTTTATACGCGAAGACAAGCGCGAGCTAGAGTACCGATTCTTTGATCCGGACAACCAGTTTGCAGCCGGCAACGAATTTCGTTTTGTGGATTTCCGTTCGCTCAATTCTCCTGGCCAAAACACGGGCCGATTGGACCGCAGCAAAAGGCCATTCCATTTGTATGTGCAAACAGACCGGTCGCGCGAGGGCCAGGCTTACTCTCAATATTTAGACATCAATGGAAATTTCTCGATCGAAAATCTTGACTTTCGCGAAGCAGCCCTTAGCGGGGATTATTTGTTTGTCACTTTTACATTGGCCGTTCCTCCTGTGCAGGGGCAAGTTTATTTGCTCGGGGCTTTCAACAACTGGAGCCGCACAACGGATTCAAAAATGAAATTCATTAAAGGGCAAGACACCTACGAGACCACACTGCTTTTAAAACAAGGCTTCTATAATTATCAGTATTGGGTGGATGCGGATAAGACGAGCGGTTTTCAAATTGAGGGCAGCCACTTCGAAACAGAAAATATGTATGAGGTTTTAATTTATTACAGACCGTTCAGGCCCAATGCCGATTTGCTGGTAGGGTATTATCCGATGGTGGTGAATGGGAGGTAAGCCATTTCGCATAGCCCTTACACCAAATCAAGTAGTCATTTCTGAGATAGCTTCCATGTCAACATTGGTTTTTACCGAACTGGCGTTGGCCACATCCAGCATTCCAAAACCTTTGTGAGAAAAATATCCCAATCCATTTTCATACACAAACTGCTGCACTGGCTGTGGCGCATATAAGGTGAAGGGAAACGTATAGCCACGCACCTCGTATTTCACATCTAGATCATAGAGAGGATAAATGCGTGCAAACTTTTTGTGCGATGATTGTATCCGGTTGATGTATTCCTTGTCGGCAACCAATTGGAATTTGTAAAAATCGGCCAACTGTTCGGCCGAAAATTTTCCACTGGCTTCCATGCGGGCAATGGTGCTGTCGTAGAGCAAATCGGAAAACTCATCATTCTCAGGTGGTATAAACCGCTTGCCTGTTTCGTCATTGAAAGATGCCGGCACCAAAACGATGGGCGAGATGCACAAAAATTTTATCGAGGCGCTAATGGTAACGGGCTCTTCCGGTTCAAACGATTCGGGCACCAATTGCAGGTTGCCTATCAATAATTCTTTTTGGGCAAACAAGGTGGCTAAGAAATAATCAAGAAACTCCTTATCGGAAGCGGAGAAAACGAGCGTGACCCTTGAAGAATAAAAATGGAGCCCCTTTCGGCTGATTTTGATTTGCCCTTTGAGGCCGGAAAAATTGTATTGGGTGTAAGGGAAGTAAGCCGGATTTTTTCCGAGCATCACCAAGCCTTTGATGGTTTGGGCCAACAAAAACTGATGGTGAAACGGAACATACGCTCCTCTGTTCTTAAGGGAAAAAACAATCCTTATTCTCAAGGTGAACCAATTTTGGGGTAAAAAAATGAACTAAACCCTTCTTAAAAAAATATTGTG
>JANOQB010000457.1:0-2158 GCA_031422215.1 Cytophagales bacterium
CGTAGGTAGGCTGCACACAAACTTGGAACTCACTTGTATCTATGTCTAAAGATGTAACCTATGCAATGACCGAAGTAGTATAGTTGCCAAGTCGTACATTTTTTTTGGCGGCCCCCCTTGCTTGCCCGCGAGGCGCAGGGCAAGCAAGGGTCAGGCTATCCGTTCCAAGCCCACGCGAGGCGCGTGGGGCTTTCCTCTACTATCCTTGGCCGGAATACATCGTATATAAATTGCACAAGTTATTTTGAAAATCTCACATAGACTTGCACATAGGTGTTGGGCTTATTTTCTATGTGGGTACTTCTATGTGGTCTATGTTCCATGTGGTTCAGTTTGTCGTGGGTGGAATACCCCGCACATTCAGGGTAGAACCAAGGTCATAGAGCCAAAATTTCTACTGATTTTCTTAAAAGCGATTTCCCTGATGCCAACGGGATTAAACTCATTTTCTTTTTGTAGATAACCTATATTTGCAGATTCAAATCCCATTATGAAAAATGTATTCATTATAGTAGTAACCGTTTTGGTTTTCTCTTGTAAGCCCGACAATGGTGAGTGGCGGACAAAAGCCCAAAACCCTGATTTTCTCCACCGGTCGGTAAAGCAAGTAACCGATGTTATCGTTCACGATATTTTTTCGCCACCGGTTGCCTCCCGCATTTATGCCTACATGAGCATTGCCGCTTATGAGGCAGCCATCCATCAAAGTACCACCTTCCAAACCCTGGCGGGCCAGCTTACCGGGTTGGAAAAATTTCCTGAGCCTGAGCAAGACGTGGAGTACTGCTATCCGTTGGCATCGGTGCAAGCCGCTTTAAAAGTTGGCCGCACATTGGTATTTTCTGAGGACAAGATGGATGTGTTTTACAGTGGCATCATGCAGCAGTATCGCGATGCTGGTGTGCCCGATGATGTGTTCGAAAGGTCTATTGAATATGGGACACAGGTTGCCGATCATGTTATTGCGTGGTCATCGAAAGATAACTACAAGCAATCGCGTTCATTTCCAAAATATTCCATCCAAAATGATGCTGCCACCTGGAAGCCAACGCCACCTGCCTACATGGATGCCGTTGAGCCACATTGGAACAAGATAAGACCAATGGCCATTGACTCTGCTCAACAATTTAAACCAGCACCGCCTACTCCATTTTCTACAGATAAGAAAAGCAAGTTTTACAAAGAGGCCATAGAAGTTCATGATATGGTGAACACCCTCACGGACGAGCAACGTGAAATTGCTTTCTTTTGGGATTGCAATCCATTTATGATGAATGTGAGAGGGCATGTGATGTTTGCCACGAAGAAAATTTCACCCGGTGGGCATTGGATGAATATCACCAATGTGGCATGTAAAACAGCCAATGCTGATTTTGCACAAAGTGCGGAAGCATACGCCCGCGTGTCAATTGCATTGATAGATGCGTTTATGTCTTGCTGGGATGAGAAGTATAGGAGCAAACTGATACGCCCGGAATCTTACATCAATCAATACATAAATGAGGACTGGGTGCCCGTGTTGCAAACACCACCATTCCCTGAATACACCAGTGGGCATAGCGTAATATCTTCCGCATCTGCCGTAACGTTGACAGAATTGTTTGGTGATAATTTTGCTTTCACGGATTCCACCGAAGTTGAATTCGGTTTGACAGTGAGGAATTTTAAATCATTTATTGAAGCATCAGAAGAAGCGGCCATTAGCAGAATGTATGGTGGCATCCACTACAGGCCTGCGGTGGAGGAAGGGATGAAAGAAGGCCGTGCACTTGGTACGTACATCCTTCAAAAGGTGAAGACTAAGTAACAGTCCTTCCTGCTAAAACCAATTCGGACGAGTGAAGCTGCTGTTTCTGACGGAACGGCAATTGATACAACGAACGGGATAATCGGAGGTTCTAAAACTACCGTCAAACGTACAGCCCTTCATAGTTAATTGAAACGGAAGTGAAGTGGGCAATAAGAAAAAGCGGTCAGATGTTTCATTTACTGCTTGGAAGTATCCAAGAATTTTTTCAGAAGGGTCATTGATATTGGTAATGTTTCCGGTAATCTCCGCAGGAGGTAAATCAAAAATAGAGCCCACCTGGTTGGCCAGGATATTTACTTTAATCCAATACTCATACGCTTCCTTTGTTAACGCTGATTGGTAAGTAGT
>JANOQB010000458.1:0-2638 GCA_031422215.1 Cytophagales bacterium
GCAAGCAAAAAGATTGAAGTGGATAGCCCGGTGGCCTTGCGTTTCGCTTGGCCATGCCCCCAAATTAATTTTGTGCACTCACTAACCCAAGTGATCAATCATTAAAATTAATTATCACGCTGGTGGCAATGCCTGCACGGAAACCATTTTCCACATACTTGCCATCGCGAAAAGCGGCAGCAAACTCTAAGCGAAATACGCGCAAGCTGCCTTCAAGCCCATAGCCCAACTCGGTATAGTTTTGGGATGATGGTGTGGCCAGGTAGTTGACAAAAATATTTTCCGTAACGCCTATCATGCGCACCTTGGCCAACCGGGTGGCCAAAAATTTGCGGAAGTGATAATGCACGTTGGTAGAAAAATATTTGTCGGCTGTGCTGTTCAGATAATAATCCATCAACCTGAAACTGCCCACCGGGTCGGACGTAACAAACCAGGTACGGTTGCCCAGAAAATGTTTGTAGTCCATGAAATACATATCATCGGTGTTGAAAAATTTGCCGGCCTGCAAGGCCACATCTAAGTTGCCACGGATGCCCATCTTGATCACATGTTTTGCCCCAACCTGAACCTGATCGAATTGCACTTCACTATCGGCCAACCCAGGAATGCCTTTGCGATAATTAAATGTAAAGAGCGGTGATGTGCCCGAAACCCGTTGCTTGTTGCCGTTGCGTATGCGGTACTTTTGCCAAGGCCGTGCGTCCAAACTGACGGAGCCAATAAATGCCCTGTTGGGATCGAAACTTGTATTTGTCAATTCAAAATTTACGGGTGCGTTAAGCGTATAGTCCTCCTTGTTGGTTTTAAATAAGCTGTAGTTTGTAGTGTTGAACACTTCCGAGCGCCTAGCCCACGACCAATTGGTGCGGAAGGTATATTTATCGTTGAAGCGGATGGAATAATTCAGATCAACAAAATTGCGTTCATAAATTTTCATCCAGTTGTTTCCGAACAGCAACGAAGTGAACGTGTTTACAAAATGATGAATGGGTGCAGCTTGATTGAACTGCTCCACGTATCGCCCACTTTCCAGCGTGAGCCGTTGATTTTTAAATCGATAATCGATCCGGAGTTTGCCGGTAAGCAGCTCTCTCGAAAAGGCATAGCGCGCAATGGGGCTTATTTCCAATCGCGAAGTTTGGGGCCGTTTGTCTTTGTTCAGTGTGTCGCGCTTTACCCACCGCTTGTAAAAACTCACACGATAGATCAGGTTAAAACCTTCTACGGTATTGAATCCCCCGTATGGAAAATGGATACGGAAGTCGGATTTCTTCCCCATTTTGTAGGTGTCGCCAGTAAGGAGATCATATACCTGAAAACCTTTTTTTCCTTTTTTTGATGAACGCAGTGTGTCGCCTTCTTCCTGTTTTCGTTCCACTTCACTGATGCTGTCGTTAACTACGTAGCCCCGCTCTTCTTCTTTGGTGAGTGGCGTGGGGCGCATGTCGGTCCAAAAGGTGGAGTCCTTTTTATAGGCCATCGAATCGACTGTATAATTTGTTTCCAGAATCACATCAGGCTCTTTTTGTTCTTTCGTCTCCTGCTTTTCGTATTCGCGAGTAAGCTGGTTTAGTTCTTTGCGTGTTACCTCTTTGCCTTCCGTGAGCCGTTGCTGCAATTGCTGATTCTTCTTGTTGAAGGTCTTCTCCACTTTCTTCGCTTCTTCCCGTTGCACTTTTTCATCAATCACCGTCATCTCCATCTGCAGTTCGGGGTTGAGCGTGATCTTATACTCTTTTACGGTGGCTAAGTACTGCCCTTCAAATTCAAATCCAAAAACTTTTCCGTCCACTTTAAATTGCTGAGACACCGGAAGCCATGCTTGCCCATATGTGTCATTCAGGCGGGCTTTGTCTTCTATGGGATTATAAATTTGTTTGATGTTGATGTTGATCCCCACTTTGGTGGCTTTCATGTCCAAGCTGTGAATGCTCCACCAGTCTTCCACGATGTAGATCATGCCTTCAAAAACATTGTCGCCACGCGAGCGGGGGGTAACTTTTATTTTGCTGATCTCATACTGCTGGTCTTTGAACGATCCGAGGTATTCAAACCGGTAATACGAAAACGATTTTGGCGAAAGCGGGGAAACCGTTTCTGCAATTTCGGGTTGATAAAAACTTCCAAAGACATACGCATTGGGCGATGTGTTTTTATTGCCACCGGTGCTATACACGGCTATTACTTTTTCCTCAAACTTGTTGGGCCGTGTATATTTTATTTCGCTCACCGATTCGGAAATGAAAACGCGGTCTTTGGTGATGCCTTCTTTTTCAAGAGCTTTTTTGGCGAGCCACGGAAAATCTTTTAGCTGTCCTTTTCCTTTGATATAAACCTTGGCCGAGTAGTTATCTATTTGCTGGGTGTGGTATTTGGCTTTTGAAATTGCCTTGCGCATGATGGTATAAGCGGGGTCTTCCTTTCCGGCTTTTATGATCACGTTTTGCAACATCATCACATGAGTTTTCAGCGTGAGGTTGATTTCGATAAAATCGTTTGCCACTTCCACCACACGGCTCACGCTTTCATACCCCAGGTATTGAAAAAGGATGTCATATCGGCCGGGGGGCAAAATGACTTCATATTTGCCTTGCTGATCGGTGGCACTGCCGGTGCCGGTTTGCTTTACAAAAAT
>JANOQB010000459.1:0-3802 GCA_031422215.1 Cytophagales bacterium
TGCACCGAGGCCAGGGCAAGTGCAGCCTCGGAACGGTACGTGGAATTTTTATTGATCAGATAATGGATAAGGCTGTCGGTTTGCCTGCGGTCTTGAAAATCGGCAATGGCCGCTATGGTTGGATCAGAAAATTTATTTGGGCGGGGCCGCGCACATCCAAAAACAAATGCGGCTACAAGGCCAAGCAATATCGCCTTCATGCGGCCCCGGTTATTTGCTTTGCGCGTGGGCCTGCTTCACCACATCGGCAAACTCGATGCCTGCAGCTTTTACAGAATAGAGCAACAATCGCACTTCACGCTCGTGGACTGAACCATCCACCTTGGCCATGTTATAGAGATGCACAAATGCTTTCAACTTTTGCTTTATACTGCATTCACCGATCAACCTTATTCCCGTTTTAAAAATTTCCCTTTCCGTTTTCAGACGAAGGGTTTCTTCAAACTCTTTGAACAGCGAATCGGGGATTTTCTCTTTGCTTTTTATGAGGGCCAGCGAAGCAAACTCCCTTTCATCGATCACGCCATCGGCCGATATTAGAAGATGGATCAGGTACAGCAACCCTTTATGGTAGTTTTTTGTTGAAACCATGGAATTTATTATTAACGTTTTCTGCTTGCTCTGCCAAACCTTATTTGAGCTTTTAATTATGGGTAAAGATCAGAAATAATTTAATGCCAAGCAGTGAGATTTGTTGAAAGATTCTTTGGAACGATCTAAGAAAGCGATTGATAAACCAAAAAGGCTGACAGGTAGGCGAGGGCAGTCATGTAAGCCAATTGAATGGCAGGCCATTTCCAACCCTTTGTTTCACGCTTCACCACTGCCAATGTGCTCATGCATTGCATGGCCAATGTATAGAACACCAACAGCGAAAGGCCCACTGCGGTTGTATATCGGGGGCCACCGGTTTCAGGGTTTATTTCCGACCGAAGCCGTGTTTTGATCGTGAGTTGGTCTTCCGAACTTCCCAAACTATAAATGGTAGCGATGGTGCCCACAAACACTTCGCGTGCGGCAAAGGAAGTGATAAGCGCTATTCCGATTTTCCAATCATAACCAAGGGGCTTTATGGCTGGCTCAATGGATTTTCCAATAATACCCGCGTATGAATGTTCCAGTTTGCTGGCGGCAATACGATCCTGAACTTGTTCATCGCTCAATCCTTGAATGGACACATCGGATAATACTTGCTGTTCTGCCTCCTTCATGCTTTCACCCGGGCCGTAGCTGGCCAACACCCACAGTATAATTGATATGGCGAGAATCACTTTGCCCGCTTCAAACACAAACGCTTTTGTCTTTTCCAAAATCGTATAGCCTACATTTGCCCAACGGGGTCTGCGGTAGGTGGGCAACTCCATGATCAGGTAACTTCTCTCTTTTGTTTTGATCAGGAATTTTAATGCCATCGCAGAAAAGATCGCAGCCAAAAATCCGAGCAGGTACAGCGCCATCAGCACCAGCCCCTGATAATTAAAAAAACCAAACAGCTTATCGTCAGGTATGATCAAGGCCACCAATATGGTGAACACCGGCAACCGTGCCGAGCAACTCATAAAAGGCGTAACAAAAATGGTGATGAGCCTGTCCTTCCAGTTGTCGATAGTGCGTGTGGCCATGATGGCGGGAATGGCGCAGGCCAACCCGGAAATCAAGGGCACCACACTTTTTCCGTTAAGGCCAAACTTGCGCATGATCTTGTCCATAAGAAACACCACACGGGCCATGTAACCCGTTTCTTCCAGCACAGCAATGCAGGCAAATAAAATTGCGATCTGAGGTATGAAAAGCACGATGCCCCCAATACCAGGCACCACGCCCTGGGTGATCAAATCAAAGAAGGGGCCATCGGGCAGGTATTGGCCTGCCACATAGCTGAGTTTTGCAAACGATTGGTCAATAAAATCCATCGGTATCTGCGCCCACGCAAAAATGGATTGGAATATCAGAAAGAGAACGGTGAAAAAAATAAGGTAGCCCCACACTTTATGAGTGAGCACTTTATCGATGCAGTAGGAAAATTTTTTCCATTCGGGGTCCGATGTTTTGAGAATGACTTTGTTCAGCAAGTCCTGAATGAAGCCATAGCGCATCACGGTTTCGGCTCCTTGATATTTATGTTGAAAAAAATTATTTGCTTTCGCTTCGGCATGGATGAAGTCGCGATCCTCTTTGCTGAGAAAAACAAGGTTTTCGGTTTGCTGTAAAAACTGATATGCTTCGTAATCGTTGGCGAGCTGGAAGTGTTCCTTGATTTTATTGACAACGTTTTTTATCTCGCTTTCAAGTTGAAATATAGTTTTGGCTGATGCCTTCGGAACGGTTTTCAATAGCTGCTTCAATCCTTCAACGCCCTGCCCGCTGCGCGCGTTGATCATCACCACAGGAACATCCAAGGATGAGGACAACGCTTTCAGGTCAATGCTCTGACCAGACTTTGCGGCCAGGTCCATCATATTCAGTGCAAGCACCGTGGGCAATTTCAAATCAATAAGCTGGGTGAGCAGCAGCAGGCAGTTCTTTAGGTTAGTGGCATCGGCCACCAGCACCACACAATCAGGATAATGCTTGCCCTTTTTGTCGGCAAATATTTCGGCCACGATTTTCTCATCCAAGGTGCGCGGATAAAGACTGTATATGCCTGGCAAATCGATGATCTCGGCCTGTGTTTTATCATCCAGGTTGCAGGTGCCCATTCGTTTGTCAACCGTTACGCCCGGAAAGTTTCCAATCTTTTGGTTCAGGCCGGTGAGCTGATTGAACAAAGAGGATTTACCAGAGTTTGGTTTCCCTGCCAGTGCAATGCGTATGAGCCTTTGGCCAGCCATTAATTTAAAATAGTGATGGTTGATGCTTCTGATATTCGCAAGGAAAGGTCGAAGCCCGACACGCTTACGCACACCGGATCGCCAAGGGGAGCGGTGAAGTTGAAGCGGACCACGGTGCCAGGCAAAAAACCCATTTCTAGGAGTTTTGTGGATATTTCATCGTCAGTAAAGCCCGATATCACGGCTGTTTCGCCAGGAACCATGTTTGCCACACTTTTGGATTTTGCCACGTCCTATTTAGATTGATTTTAAACAACGGCAATATAGGAGTAGGGCAACAGTTGCGCAATGATTATCTTCGGGTGTGAAAAAGAAAATCAAGAAGACCACCAAATCCGAAAAAGAAGTACCTAAAAAGCCTGTGCCGGTAGAATCAGAAAAAGAAAACCAGTTTGATTTTGGGGGTTTGCCGCAGAGGGATTTGAAGAAAAATTTGGGGTGTGGATGAAGCCAATTGGGAAGTTTCTAAATTAGCAATCACAAACAAATGAAAAAGCAACTATTTAAAATCCTGGCGAAAATCAACAAAGCTGTGATGCCAGGTTTCGGTAAGAAAGACCTGACCAAACTTTCAAAGATTGAGAAAGGGATGGTGGCCTATCGCTATTGGGTGACTACCAATTCGATGGATTGATCACAAACTCTCGGCAAAGAAGATCCTCTTCACCCGTTCGCTGGTGTTGGTAAGGATTTCATATGGGATCGTGTTTGCGCGCGCAGCCAGTTCGCGAATGGAAAAACCCTCGCCAAAAATAATTACCTCGTCACCTTCGTTTGCTTCTATGCCGGTAATGTCAACCATCGTCATGTCCATGCACACGTTGCCCACCACCGGGGCTTTTTTTCCATGGATCACTACTGCACCCACCCCGCGACTAAAACTCCGGCTGAACCCATCGGCATAGCCAATGGCTATCGTGGCAATTGTCATTTCGCTTTCGGCCTTTCCCCTTCTGCCATAGCCAACCGAT
>JANOQB010000460.1:0-1623 GCA_031422215.1 Cytophagales bacterium
AGATGGCTCAGATAGCGCAGGTTGAAGCCATGGCACAGCGAGTGATTGCCGAAGAGCAGATCAAAGCATTGAAGAATAAAAAATAATGGTATGGATGCGAATTATAAAAAGGGCAAGGATAACTGCCGTGGTGTTTGGCACATTGGCCAGCATCGCCTTGATTGCTTTTGTATATGCATTTATCCAGCAAGGAGTTGCTAAGCAAAATCAGCAAGTGGCTACTGAACTCGCGGAAAAATTAAAAAAATGTGAAGCCGGAATAAAATAGACGCCCAGCGCGGAGTAAATTTCTCTACACAAAAGCACATCTATTGCATTTGTTTTTTCCTCCGTGCTCTCTGTGGTTATCTTTTCGCTCAATAGAATTTCTAAACATGGTTTACAAAATAACTAAATCGCAAACCGCTGAAGTACCAATCGTGATCAGTGTGCCTCATTGCGGCATCGACTTCCCGGATGAGATCAAGGATCAATTCAAAAAGAAATTGATAAAATCCCCAGACGACACCGATTGGTTTGTCGATCAGCTTTATGACTTCGCCCCATCGCTGGGCATCACCATGATTGTTGCCAATTATAGCCGGTGGGCAATTGATTTGAACCGCGACAAAAACAACAAGCCTTTATATTCCGATGGACGCATCATCACCGGCCTTTGCCCGGTTACTTCATTTTTGGGTGAACCCATTTATAAAGACGAGCGCACCGAAGTGGAGCCGCCAGAAATAAAGCGTAGAATTGATTTATATTATTCACCTTATCATCAACAGATAGAGCGTTTGCTCTCAGAGCACAAAAAGAAGTTTGGCAAAGTATTGTTGTGGGATTGTCATTCCATTCGCCAGTCGGTGCCCACCATATATAAGGAAAAATTTCCGGATTTGATTTTAGGCGATGCGGATGGAACCTCCGCTTCACCGGGCCTGATCGAAACTGCTCTTAGCGTACTTGATCAGGGAGGATATTCAGTAAGTCACAACCATCCTTTCAAAGGTGGCTACATCACCAGGCGCTATGGAAAACCATCCGCCAATCAACACGCACTTCAATTGGAGATGAGCAAAGTAAACTACCTGGACGACACCGAAAAGAAATATGACAAACCCCGCGCAGATAAAATGAGGGAGTTGTTGAAAAAAACATTCGAAAAATTGAGCGAACAGTTGATTTAATAAATTGACAATCGGCAACTGACAATTGACAAAGCCTGCGAATTTCACTATGAACTTAAAATATTTTTATTTCACCGCGCTGTTACAAAAAGGTAACTGGCTCACTCCTGCATTCGTAGGTGTTAATGAAACGGGAGTTATACAATACCTTAGCGACACACCGCCACCGGAAGGAATAGCGTACGAATCCGTTCAGGGCTTTGCGCTTCCCGGTTTTCAAAATGCACACTCTCATGCTTTTCAATATGCCATGGCGGGCCTTGCCGAAAACCATCCGATCGGTATAGATGATGATTTCTGGACGTGGCGCGAAGAAATGTACAAGTGCGCGTTGTCGGTGGATCCCGATCAGGCACAAGCTATTGCCGCGATGGTATATGCCGAGATGGTGCGCATTGGCTACACGCACGTGGCCGAGTTTCATTACCTCCATCACGACAAAGACGGAAAG
>JANOQB010000461.1:0-8613 GCA_031422215.1 Cytophagales bacterium
CACAAAAAAGTACCCAAAAAAAGTCAAGACAAAAAGATGCTTCCACCCACTATCCTTCCGCACCCCCGCCTTTTTGTCGGGCCAGCGCACTAAAGTTTCAAAATAAAAATTCGTGTGTGAGATTTAGATTTCTATTTGCAGGTTATACCCCCGCGTTTTGCGAGGTTGAGGCCTCTTGCAGGCGAATTTTATTATGAACACTATTGGAAAAAATTAGGTTGGACTGATTCGAATTGAGTCGTGGTATTAGTTCTGCTGAATAGGCTAACTACCTTTTATCACAATCCATACTTCTCCATCCTTCTATAAAGAGAAGCGCGGGTGAGCCCCAACTCCTCGGCTGCTTTCGAAATATTTCCGTTGTGCAATTGAATGGCCTTTGTCACCGCTGCTTTTTCCACCTCATCAAGATTTAATGTGTCGGCATTGATGGCATCGCTGCCTTTGCGGCTAAAGAGGAAATCACTTTCCTGCAAGGTGGGTGAGTCGGCCATGATCAGCGCACGTTCAATCGAGTGTTGCAGCTCGCGCACATTGCCGGGCCACGGATATTTTTTTAATTTGTTCATCGCCTCGGGTGAAATCGACAATACTTCCTTCCGATATTTTTTTGAGTAGTGATCCAAAAAGTGGTTGGCCAACATGGGGATATCGTCAACGCGGTCGCACAAGGGTGGAATGGTAATCTCAACCGTGTTGATCCGGTAGAGCAAATCCTGCCGGAATTTTCCATCCGCAACCATCTGATGCAAGTTCAAATTAGTGGCACAGATAAGTCTTATGTCAACTTCCATCGCTTGGTTGGAACCCACGCGCGTCACCAGCCGCGATTGCAATGCGCTGAGCAATTTACTTTGAAGGCCAATGCTTAGGTTTCCTATTTCATCGAGAAACAGCGTGCCTCCATGGGCCAGTTCAAAACGACCGGGCCTGTCTTCGCGCGCATCGGTGAAGGAGCCTTTTTTATGGCCAAACAATTCACTCTCAAAAAGTGTTTCGGTGATTGCTCCCATATCAACGGCTACAAAAGAATTGTCTTTGCGCATCGACTTTTGGTGAATGGCACGCGCCACCAATTCTTTTCCTGTTCCGTTTTCGCCAAGGATCAACACGTTGGCGTCTGTCTTGGCTACTTTATCGATGAGTGCAAAAACATCTTTGAGTGCATTGCTTTGCCCGATGATGTCGCGAAACGGTTGGCTGATCTGCTCTTCCAACATCTGCTTTGCCTTGCGCAATTTGTCAACTTCGTTGTACGATTTTTTTAGTTTGATGGCGGTAGATATTGTGGCCACCAATTTTTCGTTTTGCCACGGCTTCAAAATAAAATCAGTAGCTCCTTCCTTTAATGCACGCACGGCCATTTCCACATCACCAAATGCAGTGATCATGATTACCACAGCATGAGGATCTTTTTCCTTGATTTGCCGCAGCCATTCAAACCCCTCTTTTCCGCTGGTGGTGTCCTTGCTGAAATTCATGTCCAGCAAGATCACGTCATACGTGTCGTTGTTTAAGAGAAATGGGATTTTGTTTGGATTTTTTTCGATGATTACCTGGTGACTGGATTTCTTTAAAAGCATTTTGGCCGCCAGCAGGACATCTTCATCATCATCGATCATCAATATTTTACCACCTTCATTCACAGTTTTATAAGTTTAAGTCGTAGTTGATAGAGGAAAAATTGTGCCAGTGCAAGGATCGTCCGAAAATGCAGTTTATGAATCACCATTCGTACCAATACGTACAAAGATGTTCAAAATTGAACAGAGATAAAAACCAAACTCAGGAGGTTAGTGATAGTGCCCCTTCATGGAAAGCACGGTTATCAAATTGGTATCAACCTCATAAACTAAACGATGTTCTTGATTGATCCTTCGAGACCAACAACCAGAGAAATTGTGTTTAAGCGGCTCCGGTTTCCCTATCCCTTCGTAGGGATTTTGTAGAATTGATTCTATCAGTTTACGGATTTTCCTCAGAACGATTTGATTGTTTACTTTCTTCCAGTAGGCCAAATCTTCGCTAGCTTGTAGCGTATATTCTATTTCCATATTTCGTCTAAGGAAATTTTTACTGTCTTACCTTCTGCTGCTTGCTTTCTGCTTCTTTGTATTTTGTTTACAAATTCCGGATTGTACGGAGATTCTTCTGCAACCTCAAACTTAATTTTAAGTGCTACAAAAAAGGCTTTGATGGTTTCTAATTCGTTAGGATTAGAGGGA
Source organism: Cytophagales bacterium (assembly GCA_031422215.1). Taxonomy (GTDB): domain Bacteria; phylum Bacteroidota; class Bacteroidia; order Cytophagales; family Cyclobacteriaceae; genus ELB16-189. The sequence continues at coordinate 2,226 of JANOQB010000461.1, forward strand.
TGCGCGATAAGCACGTTTTGAGATTTCATAAAGTTAGTGTTAAGAATATACTTCTTGTTTACAATGGCTAATGGGCGTTCCAAAGGTAACCAAAATCAAATTCAAATTGAACAGAGATAAAAGAGGGAACTCACTCCGAAGCCGGGCTGTATTGATATAATGATATCTTGTTTTTGGTTGAAACCGTAAGGATGCGTTCATCCGTTACCAACGCAAATTTAAGTTCACCGGAAAGTTTTATTTCAGTGCGCTCTTCGGTAAGAAGGTTGAGAAATTTTATCGTGTTTTTCTCCAAGTAATAAAGCTCCTGGCCAAAGAACCCAAAGTTTCCCGGATCCGCGATTGGTATTTTCGTTATGATTTTGCCCAAAGTATTTACAACCCAAACACCCTGATTTTTTTCCTGAAGAAACACAAGGTTTTGATATTCTTTCAAATAGATAAAGTCGGGTTTCGATGATTCTGTTTGGAGATTAAACTCCTTTATGACTTCTTGCGAAAGCGGGTTTATATTTTTTAATGAATAATCCTCCCGATCGAATATCCACAAGCGGTTGTCGTGTGTGGGGCAAACAAGATACGGATCGATGGCGTGGGAAGGTTCTATCGCATGCTCTTGAACATTTTCAAAAAAGCGCCCATACGAATAATATTTTTTCGCCTTGTAATCGTACATGAATATGGCGGGATGATACCACGGTTCCAACAACGTTGGCTTTCGTTTTTTGAGTGAGGCCATCACGTTGCCATCGGGGCCATATTTTTTTATCCCACCTTTTGTGCGCAACAGAAAAAAATTTCCAATGCGGTCAACCGTAACATTGGCAATTTTACCGGCACTCCATTCTTTTATTTTGTTGATTTTGCTTTGGGCATCTACGCCCTGAAGAAAAAAGATGAAGACAATAATCAAAAAGATTCTCTGTGATCCGACCAGTGATGAATAGCCTCCAAAAAAGTGGGTCATGATGAAAATGACTTTAATGAAACTTCCTGTCCATCGTATTCGGCATACGTATCGAAGTGTACCCATTCGCCCAAATTGATATAGCGGCTTGCTTCGCCCACTTTCAGATCAAGTGGCAAATGACGATGACCGAAAATATAAAAGTCGTGGTGCGCGGTGCTTTCAAGTTCGCGGCAATAGGTAAGCAGAAATTCATTTTCTTCTCCTTCAAATTTTTCTTCTGTGCGTGTATTGCTTATGCGGCTTTGCCGGCTCCAATACATGGCCATGCGCATGCCCAAGTTTGGATGGATGCGTGCAAACAGCCATTGGCACACACGACTGTTGAAGAATTTTTTTAAAATTTTATAGGTGGTGTCGCCTGGGCCAAGCCCATCGCCATGGCCGATCAGCATTTTATGTTTCCCTATTTCAAGTATCTGTGGATTGCGGTAAATAACAATGCCAAGTTCCTTTTCAAAATAGTCGAACATCCACATGTCGTGATTGCCAGTGAAAAAATAAATGGGAAGCCCGGCATCGTGAAGCTGGGCCAGTTTTCCCTGGAGCCTGATAAACCCTTTTGGTATGGCCTGGCTGTATTCAAACCAGAAATCAAAAATGTCGCCCAATAAATAAATAGCATGCGCATCGGCTGAAACTGCATCGAGCCATTTTACAATCCTCTTTTCGCGGGCAGTGCTTGAAGCATGATCGGGCACACCCAAATGAAAATCGGAAGCAAAATATATTTTCTTGCCTGGGGGCAAGTGGATAGGATGAACCATAGTTTGCAAATAACGCGAAAACTAAACCAATGAAAAAAAGGAAACCTCCAAGGTCTTTTTGCGGGAGCAATTAGACCTTGGAGGTTTATTTGGAGTTTTACTTAAACTTTATCGGGCACAACCCCGGCTGTTTCTTTGCTTGGCTCTTCGCTTTTCTTTTCGGCAGCACCGTTGCCATTAACAGAAGGCTCCTGAGATTTAATTTCCGGCACCACAGTATTGGTAAATTTTTCGTAGGTAGTTTGATGCGCAAAGGGCCGCTTACCGATCAACCGCTCAAGGTCGCTTTGAAATAGGATTTCTTTCTCCAACAATTCTTTCGCAATAATTTCCAAGTGTTCGCGGTGGTCAGTCAGGAGTTTTTTGGTGCGCTCAAAGGCGATGTCAATAATTTTCTTCACTTCTTTATCGATTTTTTCGGCAGTGGCTTCTGAGTACGGTTTGTTGAACGCGTAGTTATCCCCTTGTTTGGAATCGTAGAACGAAAGATTTCCAATTTCAGGATTCATGCCATACACCGTTACCATGCTGTAGGCCATTTTGGTGGTGCGCTCCAAATCGCTCAATGCACCGGTAGAAATTTTGTTGAACACAATTTCCTCTGCGGCCCGGCCTCCAAACGTCATCGACATTTCATCCAACAATTGTTCTGTCTGATACAGGAATTGTTCTTTGGGAAGATATTGCGCGTAGCCCAATGCGGCCACTCCGCGCGGCACGATGCTCACTTTCACCAATGGGTCGGCATGCTCTAAGAACCAGCCTGCCACGGCATGACCCGCTTCATGATATGCCACGATTTTCTTCTCTTCCGGTGAAATGATTTTAGTTTTCTTTTCAAGGCCCCCGATCACGCGGTCAATGGCGTCTTGAAAATCCTGCATGTCCACTTCGGTTTTGTCCCTGCGGGCGGCTATCAGTGCTGCTTCGTTGCACACGTTGGCGATTTCGGCCCCTGCAAAACCAGGGGTTTGAGCCGCCAATTTTTTCACATCCACATCTTTGGATAATTTTATTGGCTTCAAGTGCACCTTAAATATTTGCTCGCGGCCAGCAATGTCCGGTTTGTCGATGCTTATCTGCCGGTCGAAACGGCCAGGGCGCATCAATGCCGAATCCAATACATCGGGCCGGTTGGTGGCAGCAAGGATAATCACTCCGCTGTCGGTTGCGAAGCCATCCATCTCCACCAGCAAAGAGTTCAACGTGTTTTCCCGTTCATCATTAGAACCGGGCATTTGGCCACGCCCGCGCGATCGGCCTATGGCATCGATCTCATCAATAAACACAATGCAGGGTGCCTTTTCTTTTGCCTGCTTAAACAGGTCGCGCACACGTGCTGCACCAACTCCCACAAACATTTCAACAAAGTCGGATCCCGACAAGGAGAAGAATGGCACAGCGGCTTCACCGGCCACGGCTTTTGCAAGCAAGGTTTTACCGGTTCCGGGAGGGCCGATCAGCAATGCGCCTTTTGGTATTTTGCCTCCGAGCTTCGTAAACTTCTGTGGTGTTTTAAGGAAGTCAACAATCTCTTTTACTTCTTCCTTCGCCTCTTCCAAGCCGGCCACATCGGCAAAGGTTATACGCACTTTGTTTTCGGCATCGAAGAGTGCGGCTTTCGATTTTCCAATGTTAAATATCTGTCCGCCTGGGCCACCGCCTCCGGTCATCCTGCGCATCAGCATCCAAAAACCAAACACTAGTAACACCAAAAACCCAATGTTGAAAAGCATGTTGGTATAATCCTGCCTGTCTTCAACCTGCAAATCTATTTTTTGATCGCGTGGGATATTTTTTATGATGACGTCATATTGCTCATAGAATTTATCGATGGAGCCAATTTTATATCTGTAATGAGGGCCATTTGGTTTAATTCCCAGCGGGCTGTTTTTCTCGATCTCCTGCTTGTACTTCGCATTTTGAAGAGCTTCGGCCTTCAACGTGATTTCAACCATTTCCTCGTTCTTGATAAGCACCAGGCGCTTTATGTCGCGGGCCTGCACCATATCCTCAAAACGGCTGCTTTGGATTTGCACCAATTCGCCCGACCGGGTAAAATAGCTGATGCCCAACACAACGGCCACCAACACCATTATGACCCACATTTGATAGTTGGGCTTTGGTACTTTGGGCGTAATGATCTTTTTTTCTTTTTCCTTGTCTGCCATTCCTTTAGTAATTACAATTCAACAACGCGTTAAAACGATTTTAGTTCTTAGTCTTCAAATTCAGTGATGTGTGCATCGCCCCACAATTTGTCCAATGCGTAGAACTGCCTGCGGTCTTTTCTGAAAATGTGGGCGACTACACTGATATAGTCGAGAATCATCCACTCTTTATTGCTTTTGCCTTCTGTGTGCCAGGGTTTTTCTTTCAGGGCTTTATAAACATCTTCGTCAATCGATTCGCTGATTGCCTCTATTTGTTTGTCGGAATTGCCCGAGCAGATCACAAAAAAGTCCGCCACCGCGTTTTTTACTTCCCTCAAATCCATCACAATGATTTCCGAAGCTTTTTTTTCCTGCATGCCCTTTACAATGGCATGGCTCAATTTTTCCGAATCACTTCCCTTCTTTTTTTTTGGCATTAACTACGTTGGGGTTTTTAATTTCAACAATTTGCAAAGTTAAGTAAAATACCTTGTATAAAATCCCTGCCAATACCCAATTCATGGGCAAGAATCTGGTTTATGTGCCAGAATGTCACTCCACGAACACGCTTGCCTCGGAGCTTTGCCAAAAGACTGCTGCAGTGGAAGGAACCACGGTGATCACGGACAATCAATTGCAAGGCCGGGGTCAACGCGGAAATGTGTGGCTTTCCGACCCTCACAAGAACCTAACTTTTTCGTTGGTGTTGAAACCTTCGTTTTTAAAACCGATAGACCTGTTCAATCTTACTGTATCTGTTTCTCTCGGGCTTCGCGATTTTCTGACCCAACGAATTGGAGCAGGCACAAAAATAAAATGGCCCAACGATATTTTGGTGAACGACAAAAAAGTGTGCGGCATTTTGATTGAAAACGCCTTGGCGGGAGATGCTATTCAATATAGTGTGGTGGGGATTGGGCTGAATGTTAATCAACAGTTGTTTCACATGGAGTCGGCCAGTTCGATGAAAGCTATTGCAGGAAATGATTTTGATTTAGCTGACGAGTTTATGTTGTTGCTCGAATTTTTGGAGAGGCGTTATCTTCAGTTGCGATCGGGAAAAATTGCCGACCTGAGAAATGACTATGTGAAGTCGCTGTTTGGAAAAGGGGAGCTACGGAAATTTGCTGATGCAACCGGTGAAATAACAGGTGTGATCGAGGGAGTTGACCAACAAGGAAGATTGTTGGTTTCATCCAAGGGGGTTGTGAAGGATTATGAGATAAAGGAGATACGGTTGATGGGATAGTCCGTTCGATGATTGTTGAAGTCCCTTTACTGAAACTCAAACTCTTACGGTGATGCTTATGCATTTCGGAGTTTGTAAAAAATTTTAAGAGGCTAAATAGTCCCATGCACATGAAACCACAATTGGGTGGTAACAGTTGAATTAGGTAATTTTAAAAGTACAGTTGCCCTGTAAATCAGCTATGGTAAGGAACGAAGCAATCCAATCACAAAACGAATTTAAGACACTGCTGGAGCGAGAAGACATAACCCTTCAAACAGCCGAAAACCCAAGCACAGAAGAAATAATTTTTCATAGCAAGGTGAACAGAAATATCATTCACTTTTATTTTTGTCTGGAAGGGTCTGCCGTGTTTGCCTTTGGCCCACACTACAGCAGGGCCATTGAAAAGCAACGAAACTATTTTTTCTATAATCCCGATGCCGATCTGCCCTTTAAACTTTCACTGTCTGCCAATGCGCGGATCGTGATGCTCTCCATCAAGCTGGAAAGTTTGCACAAACTATTTACGCACGATGCGCTTCCCTTTCTGAAACCGGAAAATGTAAAGACAAAATTTTATGATGAGCGCGACATCCCAACCAACTTGATCGTGGTGCTCAACCAGATTTTCACTATCAAGCTGAGCGAAAGCGTGGAGAAACTTTACTACCACGGCAAAGCATTGGAAATATTGGGTCTGTATTTTTCTGAAAAAAAACCGAATACGGAGAGTTGCCCCTTTTTAAATGATCAGGAAACGGTGCGCAAAATAAAACACGCTAAAGAATATCTGCTCAAACACATGGCCAATCCGCCCGGGTTGAAAGAACTTGCCAAGACAGCCGGGCTCAACGAGTATCAATTGAAAGCGGGCTTCAAAGAAATTTATGGCAACACGGTGTTTGGCTATTTGCTCGACCATAAATTAGACCATGCACGGGTGCTGCTCGATACGGCCAAGTTTCAGGTAAATGAAGTTGCCTATCAGATTGGCTACGCCAACCCAAGCCATTTCATTGCAGCTTTCAAAAAGAAATTTGGTATTACACCCAAGAAATATTTGATGAACCTTGAGCGGAAGTATTAGATTTAGTGACAATTAATTTTGGACAATGAGACGACTATTAATATTATGCATTGCGACAGTGCTTGTAACTTCTATGAAGCGGGAGAGCGACAGTAGTGTTAACAATTCTAATCTTGTTGTAAGCTCCCCCGAAAATAGGACAGTTTAAGATTAGACAAAAGTCTTTTACATTTAAACTGTTAA
>JANOQB010000462.1:0-1684 GCA_031422215.1 Cytophagales bacterium
TCGTTGGTTTATTTCCATTACAAGCACAAAGATTGGATACCTGCAATTGAAAAGTGATCCGATAAATACCAAATCCTGAATTGACAGCTGACACAGGGCAACCTGCCTGCCGGTAGGCAAGTTGACCACCTTACGGGCCAAAATTGTCAATTGCTATTTGTCAATTGTAATTTGATGCAAACCTAAATAGTCACAACACTAGGAAGCCTGTTTATTTAGGGACTGCGTAACGGACTGGAGCAATTCCACAGTAAGCGGCTTTGACAAGAATTTGATCACGTTTGGAAACTCTTTGGCCCTTTTAATGTCGGCCTGGCTATTGGAGCTGGACAGGATTACAACCTTCATCCGCCTTGAAGTTGAATTTGATTGGGCGTTTATTTTTTCAAGAAACTCAAACCCACCCAACACGGGCATGTTCAGGTCTAAAAACAGCAAGGATGTTGCATTATCAAATTCATCTAAACCAAAGGCCTCCAATGCCTTTACGGGCGAACTGTAGGCCACCACCTTTTCAGCAAAAGAACTTAGCTCAATAAACCGTCTCTGCACAAACAGATCCACTTCATTATCGTCAACAAGAACAGCGGTTTGAATAGAGCCCATAGGATTTAAATCAACAATATCACACAAAAATTGTTTCTACAAATTAATTTTTGCGTTATTTCACAAAATAAAATTTAAACCGTTTCAATGAAATGGAAAAATGTGCTAAAATTGAACGCTAAACCACGAAACCATGAAATTTAATCGTCCAAGTATCTATTTGTTTGCCCTGTTAGCCGCTTTCGGTCTTTGGTCCTGCGGTGGTCCAAAAGAAAATAAAGATCAAAATTCGGATGAGTTCAGTCAGGCCGAAGAATCATTAAAAGACCAGATCAAAGACTTGGTGTATAATATCCCCTCACCGTCCGAAATACCATACCTGTTGGAGGCAACTGGCGCTGAGTTCAACCAATCGTTGCTCAATGATAGGAAAAAAGCAGACTCGTACAGCAGCCGCACCGACAAAGCTGCACTAAACCTGGGCGTTTACACCACCGACATAGGTTATTTAAGTTCTTACGACAAAACCCAGGAGGCCATTGACTATCTGAACGCGGCCAAAAAACTGGCTGACAATCTGGGTGTGATCGGAACCTTTGATACCGACATATTGCAAAGTTTTGAAAAAAATATTTCCAATAAAGATTCGCTGGCAAGCATCTTGAACAAGGCAGTTCAAAAAACTGACAAGTACCTTAAAGACGACAGCAAAAGTAAATTGGCCGGCCTTCTCATCACAGGGAGTTTTGTAGAGGGTTTATATATCTCCACGGCCCTTATCAAATCATATCCTAAAAACATCCTCCCCGATGATGCAAGGAACCTGGTGCTAACTCCATTGATGCGGGTTATCCTTGAACAAGAAAAATCGGTGGACGAAATGGCAAAAATGCTTGCCAAGTTGGATCAGGCAGAGCCCGTGGCATCGTTGCTTGCCGATATCACCGCCTTGCAGGCGAGCTATCGTACATTGAATATTGATGAGCAAATAAAAAATAATAGATCTGATTTGGTGCTTACCGATAAGAACTTGACCGAAATCACAACCATTGTGGAAAAGATGAGGAAATCAATTGTCGATTAAATTGAACAACCATAACTAAACGGGGATTGAAGGGTATTCAATCCCTTTTTTTAT
>JANOQB010000463.1:0-4006 GCA_031422215.1 Cytophagales bacterium
GCAAGCTGGAAGCCTATCAAGATTTATCGCGGTTGAGGAAAAGTTTTTCGTCAGCCATTTTGGTGCCGGAGAAGATAGCGATCCGGTGATCACAAACTAACCCTCTTTCTTCAGAACAAACCTGCCATACGATCTCGAGCCATCTTTCAAGGTCAGATAAAAGCGCGAGCCAACCACACCAGCAAACTCTGAAAACAATTTCTGCCATTTGAGCGGTATCAATGACTTGATCCTTTCTTTCTTTGCTTCATCTTCCGCTTCAATGGAACTCACTACGTTGTTACTGATGTCTTCTTCGTTCACTAGCACTAGGCCCGAATCATGTAATTGTCTTTTGAAAGTTGACATCGTGTTGTCGCTCCTGAAATCCACCAGCAGCAAGTAGCCTCCGGGCTTTAATACCCTTTTTATTTCACTTAGAAATTTTTCCACCGATCCATACGCGTGGCATGATTCAACATTCACAACCACATCTATACTATCGGAGGCAACGGGCAACGCTTCGGCATTGCCTTGAATGAATTTCAAGTTGGGCAACACGTGAATGCGATTGGCCAGATCAACGGCACTCTGCGCAAGATCGATGCCCGTGTAGAAGGCTGGTTTGAATTGTGATGCAATGTGCTTGGCCCCGCCACCTCGTCCGCTCCCCACTTCCAGCACCTGCTTTCCTTCCAGCCCTACTTTGGCTGCGAGGTAGTGGTACATCTGCAACGGATATTTTTGGATGTGCACTAAGTCTTGGAGTGATGAAATATTTTCGGATGGGTTTGGCACATATCCATAGTTCATAAAATGCCAATCCGTGGCAGGCACATTTTTCGCCAATAGTTCGTAGGTTATTTTGGCGTTCAGCCTTTTAAACCAGGCAAAACGCTTTAGCACAAACATGATTCTTCTCAGCATGGGGGAGGTTTACAGTTTGGAGCCGAAAAGATAGAATTAAAAATCAAAGAAACAGGTGTGGGTTTTATCAACGGGTAAATGGCACTTCACCTACTTTATTCCATTTGCTCAATGATCCTCACAAAGGTGTCGTAATCGGTCAGTTCAGATTGAATCAGGATCAGGCTCTTTCTCAATCCGGCCACCAATTTTTCCAACCCATGTTTAGTATTTATTTCATCGGCCTGCCTTAGCAACATCTTGATCTCAGCCAGTTCTTCAGTAATCCTGGAAGCGTTATACACATAGGAAATGGTCAATACCTTTTCATACTCGATATAGTTTATTACCCCGGTGGCTTTGGCCGATTCCCAGGCAGAGTAATGCAGGATGGGATGAAGGAAACTTCCCATCGTGATGATAACTGGACCGATTACTGTTGATGACGTAGTATCATTTAAATCAATGCGGGCAATTGTCTTTACTTTGGAGTTGATGACCGTGGCTACTTTTGCTGTGCCGATGTACTGTAGCTTGTCATTGATATGGGGCAACAACTCTGCCTCTAACATATCAAGAAAATGAAGGTTTGTTTTTACCGATGTGTGCAGGGAGTTTTTATTGATTTGGATTTCCTGCTTGAGTTTATCAAATGCGTTGCGCGCCTCTTCCTGATGATTTCTTGTTTCACGCCACTGATCCAGTTCAAACGCGATGAGGATTCCAAACAGTGCACTAAAAAATCCGATGGCATGATTTGGCCAGTCAATCTTTCCAATACGCAGCCTCATCCTATGTAATCACTTCATCAAATGCTTTTACAAACCCTTTCATTTCTTCGGCTGTGCCAATGCTTACCCGGCACCATTCTTTTTGCTGATAGTCCCACACGCGTATCAAATATCCTTTCTCTTCTAATTTTGTCAACAGCGTCTTGCCATCTTTGGGCGCAGGAAACAACAACACGTTGGTGCGCGGCTTGCCGCAGAATATTTTTTTCTTGGCCAAATAGTCTGTCATTATTTTCAGGGCCACCGCATTTTTTTCACGGGTCATTTTCATAAAATCCTCATCGCCCAAGCTTGCCTTTGCAGCTGCCAGGGCGGTTTGGCTTGGCGAAATGGTATCGCCATACTGCCCGATTTTTTTCAGCACATCGGGGTGGGCAACAATATATCCAATGCGCAAGCCGGCCAGTCCATATATTTTAGAAAATGTTTTTGACACAACGATGTTCTTGTTGCTTTGCACCAACGATACCATCGACTTCTGCTCGGCTGGTTCTAAAAATTCCAGGTAGGCTTCATCGGCATACACCAGGGTTTGTTTCGATGCCTCTTGGCAAAAAGAAGCCACCACATCAGTGCTCACTACAGTACCAGTTGGGTTGTTGGGGTTGCAGAAAAAAACAAGTTTGGTGTCCTGCTTGATGGCCGACAGTAGAGCATTGTAATCATATTCCAGATTTTCGTTGAGATCAACCTTGTCCCACTCGGCACTCATTTGTTGAGCATAATTCATAAGCAAAGGAAACGTGGGGTAGGCCGATAGCACCCTGCCTTTTTCCAACCCATACGCAATGCCGGTTTGGCACAACAATTCGCCTGAACCCGCACCGAGCAAAATATACGATGGGTCAACACCCTCTTTTTGTGCAATTATTTTTTTCATTTCATCCAACTCATTAAAGGCATAGCGATTGCCTTTGGAAAGAACCTCCATCACCGCCTTCTTTGCTTTTTCCGATGGCCCATAAGGATTTTCGTTTGAGTTGAGCCTCACTTTTGCACCATTCACTTTGGGCCCTTCAAAGAAAATTCTTTCTGCCCGGCTCACGGGTGCAGCCATTAGGCCTTGTACTATGGATGGTGCTGTGGCAAAGCCCGCAGTAAGTGCCAGCGATGACTTAAACCAATCCCTGCGGTTGAGTTGTGTTTTCATAGTTTAGTTGATTTGAATTGATGAAGGTACTGAAATTTATATCCAATGACAGATGCCGGACAAAGTAATTGAACCTTATCGCCAGGGAGCTTTCAATGTGGCGGTAACATAAGCCTCACCATCCAAAACTATCATGGGGTCATTTACATTCTTAGGATGGTTTCTTTTTTCCAACCGATAAGAACCCTGGCCTTGTGTTTTAGAGTTGTAATAGATACGATCTCCCTGCACATACCAAGTGCCACTATCAGCACCTTGCGAGGATGTGCCTCCATATAAATCAGGAGTGCTTACGCTGCGTGAACTTTCACTGTTGTAAATGTAGGTTCCATCGGCATTCAATGTTATGCACCGGTTGGTGCTGCTGTTTTGGTTATTGTTCATATAGCACCACTGACCCACCAACTCTTGTGGTACATTGCCAACGACAGAATTATTTTGTGCATTACCTGCTGAAGTGTTGCCGCCACGCACATAAACAACCTGCTGCCCATTCGCGGAAAGTATCAACTGGTTTTCCTTTACAGAATAGCCAAATATAACCTTGCCCTGCAGTGTGGTGAGGGTTATCTGCCCTTGCGAAACCTCGTAAGGAAAAATATTTCCCAGATAGTTACACTGCCCGTCCGATTTGAATTCGATCGTCTCGCCATTGCCAGACCAAACACCAACAATATTTCCGTTTGTTGGATTGGCATTGTCCTGGGCAGGCACTTGCGCAATCACGGGAGATTGCACGCTTCCTTTGCGGGAAAAGGCGATTGTTCCTTCAAGATCGCCACCTGATAGCGATAGTGAATTTCCATTAAGTGTGTATGTATAAATGGTGGTGACCCCGGCCTGCACAATGGATAGTTTATTGGCTTGCGTGGTGAACTTGATCATCTCACCATCAAACTCACCACTGCCATCGGGGTTTAGCATGAGGGTCATTTGATAACCGAATTGTGAATTTTGCCAGAGGCCGTAAATTTTACTTTGCTGCTGTACTTTGGCACCTATTTGCGCAATACTAGGAATTGAAATCAACAGAAAGAGGAGGGTTTTATTTATTAGTGGTTTCATGCAACGATCGATGATACCCTAAATTACAAAAAATAATTTCGGGATTGACACAATGCTGGAGTAGGGTGTATGACAAAATGAGCAAAATTTCCAAAAGTCTTGAACTTTTGGAAAG